>DASUPZ010000468.1:0-10203 GCA_036280855.1 Pyrinomonadaceae bacterium
GTAACGCGCAGCTACACGAAACATCTCCAGGATTTCCCAGCGTGACGCACCCGGCGTGTACTGAATTCCGAAACCCACTGCGATCGCACCGCGCTGTAATTCGTGTTCGAGGCTGTTTTGCATCTCGCGAATCTCGGCGTCAGTGGCAGCCCGGCGTGCGGCATTTCCGGTTGGAAGAAATGTGACGGGCTCATTCATGGCCTTCATGCGCGCTGCGAGATGCCCGGCACTCACGCCGTAGTTGATCAGAGATCGTCCTTCACGTTGAGCGTACCACGCGTCGACATCGCCTGTGCCGACTTCCAACTCGAGCGCGGTCGTGACGCCATCCATTGCCTTGAATTGATAGTTCTCTTCGTCCTGGCCATGCTGATGGAGGTCGATGAAACCTGGTGCGACGACGAGACCGCGAGCATCGACGACGGTGCGGCCGTTGAGGTTTCTGGTGGTGATGGCTTTGATCGTGCCTTGCGAGATGCCGAGGTTGCGGATCGCGTCGGTGTTGGATTCGGGATCGACGACGCGGCCGTTGAGGATGACAAGATCGAACGACGGCTGCGGTGATGCTACGGCAATCATCAGCAGAAAAATAGATCCGATAAGACCTATAGGACCTATCTTTCCTAAAAGCCCTGGTCGCATTACCGCACCTTCCCGCGTCCTGCAACGCGCCAAACAGTTTCCACCTGCTCGCCTCGCACGCCGTAGATCTCTTCATGCATGTTGACGGTGGTACACACGTGATTGGGAATCACGCTCATCCGATCGCCAACCCTGTAGCGGCGCCCGGAACGCTGAATATTCAAGTGCCCATGTTCCTCGGAGAGCCGCTCGAGCTCGGCGTCGTGATCTTCCTTAATCAATCCGAAGCCGCGGCCATTGTCAGCTTGGTAACGATCGGACGAGAAAGTTTTTGAGCCGCCGTCGATGATTGCTCGTCCCGAGACGCTCGTGCTCACCACAGTGACAAGCACCGACAGCGCACAATCGCTCAGTGATGCAGCAGCAATACCGGCCGTAGTCCGGTCGTTGAAGATGTACATCCCCGGCCGCACTTCGTTGACGCCGTGAAACAAGTGGCTTTCATACGCGGTCGGCGTCGAACCTCCACTCACCACCGGCAACGGCACTCCTTCGCGATCGAAAGCTTCGAGAACACGGTCGAGAAGTTCGTTCACACGCGTTCGCAAGACGGATCGTTCTTCCCGTCCGACAGTGAAGTGTCCTGGGAAAAACATGAGGCCCTTAAACTCCAAACCCGGCAACGAGGAAATCTTTCGCGCGAGCGTCAAAGCCTCAGTTTCATTACTTACGCCGCAACGATTGAAACCAACGTCAAGCTCAACGAGAACTCCAATCATTATTCCGCGCTCAGCAACCACTTCCGAAATACCCCGCGCCGCATCTTCAGAATCGAGAGCCACGGTGATGCTCGCCTCTTCGGCAATCGTGGCAAGACGTCTCGCTTTCTCAGCACCAACAATCGGATAAGCGATGAGAATATCCGTCAGTCCCGCATCGAGCATGACTTCGGCTTCACCAAGCTTCGCGACCGTTATTCCCGTCGCTCCACTCGCGATCTGCCGTTTCGCAAGCTCAGGAATCTTGTGCGACTTGGTATGCGGACGCAGCAGTAGTTGATGCTCGCGGCAATAACCGGCCATCCGCGATAGATTCTGGTCCATCACGTCGAGATCGATCACAACCGCAGGTGTTTCGAGTTCAGAGATGTGCATACGCGTCAAGGCACGATCTCAAACGCCGCTTCCTGCTTCGTGAACTTTCGCGTCACCATGTCTTTTGTTTCGATCATCACCTGGTAACGACCCGGCGCGAGATTGGCAAGACGAATGTACTCGGCAAATTTCAGGTGAGGCACTGGCTGCTTCTGAATTTCCGTCAACACGTAATCAAAGGGTTTCGTCGCCGGCTGTCCGTCTTTGAATAGCCGCGCGGTAACTCGGACCATCGGCGCGCCGGTGTCGCTGCTGTTTGCAGGATTGTAAACGCCAAGAAACATGATCAAGTTATCGCTCGTGCGAAACTGGCGCGCCGCAGACGGACGTATCAACTGTTTCCGGTGAACAAACACGTTCGGGAAGTCGGGATCCGGCGGAAGCCCGCTGGCCGGCTCGACATAACGACTAAGCACAACCGGCGTTGTGCCAAACTCTGCGTCCGGCTCAGGCAACACAAGCTGCTCGCGACGTGCAGTTGTCTTACCTGACTGTTTGTCTCTCACGATCAGATCGATCGTGTACTCGCCGGCGGCGAGTTGCAGATCCTGTCGATAGAAAATGTTGTTGCTGACAATCGAAGCGTAATCGTCAGCCGTGAGGTTCACATCAAAGCTGCCGCCCAGGCGCGAGAGCATCCGGTCGGGCGCCGCTTTCAACACGCCAAGTACTTCCAATTGCAACGTGCGTTTGTCGCCCTTGCTCCCAAACTTCACTGCCGAAGGAGGTAACTCGATTGCAACCGGCACAGTGTAGAGACCACCGCCGGTTCTGAACGGTGTCATCGAAACGAAAACGGGCATGCCCGGATTAGCTTCTGCCGTGCTGAATTCAGCCAGCAGCTTCTTGTCGGACGGCGACAGCAGCACGATCTCCTCAGGCGGAATCGCGTAATAACCGGAGCGCGAAACGATCTGCACGTCAGGCCTGCGCACTTCGATTTTTACCTTGCGAAAAGATCCGTCAAAGTTTTGATTGGTGGTGCGATAGGCAAGCGTGTAACGCGAGTGGATCTCCTCGTTGATGCGTTCGAGTCCCTGGCCGATGTCGTTGTTGTTTCGGAGAAGCCGGCCGCCGGTGTCGCCGGAGATGCGATAAAGAATGTCGTACTCGCGGCTCTGTCCTTCGTGTCGCACGTTGTCGAAAACAGTCTCGCCACCGACCGCTTGAATGCGCTGCTCCTGCGAGGTGAGCCCGGAAACACCTCCGAGCGGTGATCCGGGGACGAGGGCGCCGGAAGCAGGCTTCGCCCCTTTCAGTCCTGCGGAGTCAATTATGTAGATCGCGATGTTTGCGCGATTGGCGATATCGATCGTGCTCTGCACCTGCCAGTCGAGCACCTCAGGCGTTACGAAGCCTTGTGAAAACAGCACGAGAGTCTTTTTGGCCGGAACCGGTTTGAGTGCTTCGGCAATTGCAGCGAGCGCAGCGAGGATGGGCCGCGCCTGTTGCACGCTCAACGCTGCTCGAATTCTGTAGAACTGCTGCAGAACGGTACTGGCGACCATTACCTTCGCTCTGTCTGAGCCACTTTGAGCGCCCGTGATGGGAACGGAAGCAGCATCCTTTAAAAACTCCTGAAGCCTGTTGATGTTCCCTGCCAGGTCCTGGTGTTCGAAGTTTTTTGAGTCAGCGGTGCCGGCATTCTCGAGTGCGGCGATGAGCCTGGCTTTGTCATTCGTGAATGGTTGCAGCATCTGCAAGTTGTTACCCACTGACAACACAGCAACTGCATCCGCATCCGTCACGTGTTCTCGAACATACCTGATAGCGCCTTCTCGAACCTGTTTGAAGTTCGTGCGGTCAGTGCTTTGCGAATCGATTAAGAGCGAGATGTAGTGTCGAGGTGCGGCCGGCGGTTCGGGTGATGAAGTCGCGTTTGGAGTGGTGGTCGCATTTCCCGAAAGTGGAGCGTCGAAGAATTCAACTTTCTGAGCTACGCCGTTTTCGGTGATGACGAAGTCTTCGGCTTTGAGATCCGAGATGTACTTGCCTTTTTTGTCTTTGACGATGACGTCGATGTTGACGAGATTGGATTTAACTTTTACGACGTCGTCATCCTGAGTTTTGGGCGGGTCCTGCGCGTGAATGCGGGTAAACGTGCAGACTAGAAGCAGGCAACCGAGAAAGATACGAATTGCAAATAAGTGTTTCGTTTTCATCTCTCACCCCTCGGATTTCGCGTTCAGAGTTCAACCTTTAGGTTGTTCTTTCTCCGGCGGGCAAGCTAAAGCTTGAACTCTGAACGAGCGCCCTTAGCCCCGTCCGACACCCAGCGCGTCAGCCACACGATTGATGTAATTGAACCACGATGCAATCAGCGTAATCTGAAGAATCCCCTTGTCGTCAAACCCCACCGAACGCAACCGATCGTGATCCGCAGGCGAGATGCGCGTGGCATCGCGCGTTATCTGCACGGCGTAGTCAAGCATCACCTTTTCCTGTTCAGAAATCGGCGCCGTGCGGTAGTCGATCTCGAGTGCGGCCACCAGGTCCTGGTCCAACGTCACGCGACGCAGAAACTCTGCGTGAGACTCGATTCAATAATGGCACCGGTTCGTAACCGAAACCACCGTCGTGATCATCTCGTGCTGCCGTCTCGTCAAAGGCAAGTCGGGCGACATCAACGATCCAAACGTCGCAAACGCATGATACATCGCGTTTGGAATCAAACTGTGCGAGGCCACGATCCCCGCAGTGGCGCCGTCAGCCGTGGGGTGCACTGGGGTAGCGTACTCAATCGGGTAAAACTCGCGTTGCGATTCAACCGCTTTCCGCACTTCTTCACTCTCATCAGGAGCAACCGTCTTAATCCACGTCATTGCATAGTCCTTCTTTCAACTAATCGCTTGTTACGAAACAGGAAAAGATAAACCGGCAGGCCCAGCACCACTACCGCCGCGCCGCGAAACGCGTAGGTAGGATTGCTGCCTCCAATCAGGATAAGCAAAAACAAAATCATCGTCAGGAACACTATGGGCGTCAAGGGATAACCGGGCGTCAGGTAACGAACACCGCTCGAATCCTCGCGACGAAACTTAAACAGTGCGGCAACCGTGAGCGCGATAAACACGACGACAGAGAAAACGAAATAACCAATGATGTCGTTGAAGTTTCCCGTCACGACGAGCAGTGAAGCGAGTGCCGCCTGAAGCGCAATCGCACGCGCAGGCGTTTCGAAGCGTTTGTGAATCGCGGCCACTGAGGGAATGAAAACTCCGTCACGCGCCATCGCAAAGTAAACTCTCGGCGCCGACATGACCACGGCCGCGAGACTGCCGAGCACAGCCACAACAACTACGAGTGAAAAGATCAGACCACCGGCACGACCAAACAACACTTCTCCAGCCTGCGCGGCGAAAGTCTCACCAGACACAACGTCGTCCATCGGCACAAGATAAACAAACGCAAAGCTCGTCAGGATGTAAACGAGCGTAACGGTCAACACGCCGTAGACGAGTGCTCGCGGCAACGTGCGTCCCGGATTCTTCACTTCGCCCGCGAGTTTTCCAAGGTCCCACCAGCCTGCAAAAGAGAAGAAAGCGAGGACAACTGCTCCTGCGAGCGCTTCCGAAAACGGAACCAGATCCGCGCGACGAGCAACGAACGGAGTGAAGTTGGACCAGTCGCCGAGCTGGAACCCAAAACCCCAAAGAATCACAAACGCAAGTAAGCCAAGCTTGAGAAACGTCATGACGCGAACAAACCCCGCACCCAACCTGACGCCGCGAATGTTGATCAAAGCGATGCTGATGATGGCCGCGATAGCCACCGCTTTGATTGCCCACGGCGAAAGTTTGAGACCATAGCCGGCGTAAGTTGCGAGACCGACGGCGAGTGCGGCAGTCAAACCCGGATCCATGACGAGGAACGCCATCCATCCGTACATGAAAGCCACCGCTGGTCCATACGCCTCGCGCAGGTAGACGTAACCGCCGCCTGCTTCGGGGTATCGGGCAGCGAGTTCGCCGTAACAGAGCGCGCCGCAGAGCGCCATGGCGCCCATCCCCACCCACACAATCAACATCCACATCGGTGAGCTGAGGGCCTTCGCCATGCCCGCAGGCGTGAGAAAAATGCCGACCGCAATGACTTCGCCGACCACAAGCGCCGCCGCCGTTCGGATCCCGATTTGTCGCCGCAACTCATTCATATCCGTCTGAATTCAGGTTCCTCCCTGGAGTGCGGTGACTTGTCACCGCTTTGGTCCCAACTCGGAATACACGCCCCACACTCTGGACCAAAGCGCCGACAAGTCGGCGCACTCGAAGGAGGCGCTAGAATGTTACCCGCGCCGCAAACTGAAACGCCCGTGGTCCACCCGAACCAAAAACACCGCCTGCGGTCGTCACTGCTTGTCCAAAGCTCGACGAACGCAAAAATCCCGGACTGTTCGGATCGTTACTATCGCGCACCAGCACGTTGCTGAATCCCGAATAGTTCACATTCGAAACTCCAAGCACATTTGTCACATTGAACAGATTGAAAACTTCGGCAATCGGCTCCACGGTCCAACGCTCTCCGAGTTTGAAAACTTTCGAGACTCGCAGATCGAGCGATGAAAAGTTGTCACCGAACTCCAGGTTGTCGTTCACCAGAGGCACAAGCACGCGTGGTTTGAACCCCGAGCTCGGATCCGGATTCGGACATAACGATCCGCCCGCCGCATTGATCTGGCTCAACGCCGCGTTCAGTTCCGCTCCCGTCTTAAACTGCCGCGCACCGGCATTTCGTTGCAACTCACAAACACGCGAACTGCCGTCGGGCAACAGAATGTCGATCGGCACCGACGACGCAAGACTCAAAATCGGCGACACGCGCACGTCCCACGGAAGCTGGAACACGCCTGAGAAGCTGAAGCGATGACGCTGATCGTTCGGCGTTGGACCATACTCGCGTCGCAAATCGTTCGAGTCGATCGGACCATTCGAAAAAGGTATCTGATCGTCGTTGGCGTAGTTTGACGAGCGCGAGAACGTGTACGACGCGCGGAAGTGGTGCCGGTTCGCAAAACGCTTCTCGAAACTCAGCAACAAGCCGTCGTATTTCGTTCTGACACTCGACTCCAGGTTCTTAACTATCTCTGGTCCACCCACGACCGGATTGAACGGCACGGTGCCGATGACGCGGCCGATGATGAAATGCGTGCCGGTATTGCGCAGGTAGTCACCGCGCAACACAAATCCATCACCAAACTCGCGCTCAATGCCCACGTTTACCTGATGGACCATCGGGTTCTGTAGATCGTTGTCGATGATGTTGATGCCGCCGGCTCCGGCGCCTGGCAGTACGAACCCCGTAAATGGGTTCGCGAGTGTCGGCGCGGGCGGAGGAAACACGCCGTTTACCGGATCAAAGAGAAAGTCCGGTGGGATAAAGAAAACGTTACCGGCGCGCACTTCGACCGGTAAAGCGCGACCGTCGAGCCCGCGTTCGAGTGTTTGAATCTGAAGAGTGACGCGGTCGTAATAAATTCCATAACCCGCGTGAATGCTCGTGCGTCCGTCGGCGGTCGAGTAGTTGAGACCGATGCGAGGCGCGAAGTTGTTTTTGTCTCTGCCGCGTTCGCCGCTGAGGAAAGGCAGGATCAGCGGGTTCAACTCGTCTGTGCGACTGACGTTCTTCACGTCGGTGTCGAGCTCGTAACGAAGACCGATGTTTACAATGAAGCGCGGATGCATGCGCCAGTCGTCCTGAATGAAAGCAGCCAGGTAGGTGTTGTTCGCGTCCGGCAGGAGGAGGGAACGCTCCGGAAATCCACTCCGCAGAGTAACAGCAAAAAGCAGATCGTTGTCGTTAACAAGACCATCGCCGTTTCGGTCGAAATCAGGAAAGTCTTCGATCAACTCGATCCGGCCCTGCTGAAACACGTCCAGATCGAGATCCGACTGCACGCGCTGGATGTCGCCACCGAGATACAGCGTGTGGTTGCCGCGGATCATCGTGAACGTATCGCTGAATTGGAAACGCCGTTGTTTTGTCTGCTGTGGAACACGAAACGACGCGCCGTCCTGGATGCTCGGAAATGTAAGCTGTGGTCCGACTGTGACCGGCACTGTCTGGTTGATGAAATCGCTGAACGTAAAATTGAAGCTGTTGACCTCGCGCGGAGAGATAAAACGCGTGTAGTTTGCCACCGCCGAGTGCGCCTTGTTCTCGCTCGATTGTCGTTGCGATGCTGAACCGATCGAGCGAACGAGCGTGCTTGCCGCAATTCCGTCTTCGCGCTGGAAAGCGTAACGGACGCTGAACCGATCGTTGTCGTTTGGAGTGAAATCGACGCGATTCGTCGTCATGAAATCGTCGAGAGGCGACAGCGCAAAGTCGCGTCTGATCGTGCGCGATGCGAGGTCTCTCGTGCCTACCAGCACTACGCCATCCTGGTTCCGGTTCTCGAATGAACCAAAGAACCACGCGCGGTCCCTCTTTATTGGACCACCGATCGTGAAAGCGTATTGCTGCCGATCGAACGGTGGTTCATCGAGGCCTCGATCGAACGTTGCAGTCAATGCCTGCAAAGCGCTATCGCGGAAGAAGAACGAAGCTGAGCCGTGCAGTTGATTCGTTCCGGATTTAGTGATGACGTTGATGACGGACGAACCCGAGCGGCCGAGTTGTGCAGAGTAACGATTAGTGGCGATTTGAAATTCCTGAATCGCGTCCTGGGAGATGTTCTGTATTGAACCGCCGACGACGTCGTCGTTGGTGTCAACACCGTCGATCGTGACATTGCCGCCGCGTCCGAGTTGACCGGCGGAAGAGATGACGACGGTGTTGGTTTTCGTCGGATCGAAATTTGGCGCGGGACTATTACCTGGGATCAAAAGAGCGAGTTCGAGAAAGTTGCGGCCATTGAGCGGCAGGCCCTCGACCTCGCGTTTATCGACAGTGCCGTAGACCACGGAATCGCTGTTGTCGATGAGTTGAAAGCCACCTTGCAAATCGACAACGGTCGTCTCAGTCGTGCCGATCTCGAGTTGAACATTCAAGGTGATGGCTTGTCCGACCTTGAGGGAAATGGGGTTTTCGCTGACTTTAGTAGCGAAGCCTTTTGCTGCGACTTTCAGCTTGTAATCGCCGGGATACATGTTGGAAATTACATAGAGTCCGTCGGCATTGCTGACGGTGTCGCGTGTCGCACCTGTCGCTATGTGAGTTGCAGTCACGCTCACACCGGCAACGACTGCGCCCTGGGGGTCCATGATCGTTCCGCTCAGTGTCCCGGTTCCAGCTTGCTGGGCGTAAGTGGTGAGGCAAAACACGGCCAGACACGCAACTATTCGTATGGGAGATTGAATCATGTTAATCCTGAAATCCTGTCCATAAGGGTTGTGATCATCCTGCGCGCCTGGGGTTCACTACGCGCTTCCGCAACTATTCTGATAATCGGCTCGGTATTTGATCCACGCACCAACATCCAACCATCAGGCTGAATCACTTTCACACCGTCGCGCGTGTCCATCTGAAACTCCGCAAACTCTCGCCGCACCATCCTCAGCACAGCCGAAATGCGATCCGAAGGACACGCCATCTTCTCCTTCACGATGCTGTATCGAGGCACCGTCTCGAGCAGTTCAGTCACACTCTTTCCTGATTCGGCGAGCAGGTGAAGCACGAGCGCCATGCCGGTCAAACTATCGCGCGCGAAGTTAATACGCGGATAGATCACGCCGCCGTTTCCCTCGCCGCCAATCACCGCATTGTGCTGTCGCATCGCGTCCGTAACGTTGACTTCACCAATCTTCGTCAGAAACACCGGACACCCGAACCGCTTCGCGATGTCTTCGACGGCGCTAGTGGTCGAAAGATTCGCAACCACCGGCCCTTTCTCGCGTCCGAGCACGTAAAGCATCGCGAGCACGAGCGTGTAGTCTTCGCCAATCGCCTCACCGCGATCTGAAACAACCGCCAGGCGATCTGCATCCATGTCCTGAGCGAAGCCCACGTCAGCACGATGCTCTTTGACTTTCGCGCACAGCTCGCCGAGGTTTTCCGGAACCGGCTCCGCGGCACGCGGAAACGAGCCATCGGGTGTAACGTTGATCGGAATCACTTCCGCACCGAGCGCTTCGATCAACTTTGGACCAACGAGTGAGCCGGCGCCGTTACAGGAATCGAGCACGACGCGCAGTTGCTTGTGAGTTTGCGGCAGTGGACCAAGCACATCGAGAATCGACTTGATGTGCAGATCGGTTGCGCCCTCGATCACTTCGACGGTCCTGAGCTCCGCGCCGCCGACCTTTGTGTACTCGCCCTGGTGATAGATATCGAGCAGCTCGCGCGCCTGGGCGGCGTCCAGAAAGAGACCGGATGAACCGATGAACTTCAGCGCGTTCCATTCGGCGGGATTGTGACTGGCGGTGATCGCGATGCCGCCTTGCGCGCGGCGATGTCGCACCTGGAGCTGAACTGTCGGCACCGGGCAAACGCCGATATCGATCACGCGGCTTCCGGTTGAAAGTATGCC
>DASUPZ010000469.1:0-4151 GCA_036280855.1 Pyrinomonadaceae bacterium
ACCGCTTGCCCGGCGGCGCCTTTCACCAGGTTGTCGATTGCGGAAAAGATCACGATCTGTTTTCCACGCACGGCGAAACCGATGTCGCAAAAGTTAGTCGTCTTCACCCAGTTGATGTCAGGTGAACCATTCACCACGCGCACGAAGAATGAATCGCGATAGTAATCTGCGAACACGTCTTGCAAATCGTCTTCGGTAATCTCGTTTTTCGCTTCCGTATAGATCGACGCAAAGATCCCGCGCGCGACGGGCAGCGAGTGAGTCATGAACACAAGCTCGCTGGTCCAATCGCCGACCTGATGCAGTTCCTGCTCGATCTCGGGCACGTGCTGGTGTGTGAACGGCTTGTACGCGTAGAACGAATTCATGCGCTGCGGATGATGTGTGTTGGGCGCGGCCTTTGCGCCCGAGCCGGATGAGCCCGTCTTGGCATCGACTATGACGCGTCCCGTTATCAGGCCGTTCGCAACTAACGGGGCAAGACCGAGCAATGTCGCGGTGGCGAAACAACCGGGATTGGCAATCAATCGTGCGTCTCTGATTGCCTCGCGATTGGTTTCCGTCAGGCCGTAAACAAAACCGGCCTGCGATTCCATTGCGGTGTGGTTTTGCTTGTAGTGCTTTTCGAATACGGTTTGATCTTTGAGACGGAAATCGCCGGACAGATCGATGGCTTTGATGTTTGCGGGAAGGCGTGGGATCACGTCCATCGCCTGGCCGTGCGGAAGGGCGAGAAACACTACGTCGATATCTTTTAGATTCTCTAAATCTTCCGGTGTCTTGACGAAACTAAGTTGCGTCAGGCCATTGAGATTGCGATGGACTTCGCCGACAGGTTTACCTGCCTGCTCGTTTGCGGTGACGAAGATGAGGTCGGCGTTCGGGTGAAACAGGAGAATGCGCAGCAACTCCGAGCCGCCGTATCCCGACCCGCCAAATATCCCTATACGAACCTTTTGCATAACCACTCCTTGACAGGATTTTCAAGATTTTCAGGATTAACAGGATTGACATGTTAATCTTGCTAATCCTGAAATCTTGTACTCGCCGACCTTGGCCATTACGAGATCGAAGAGTGTCTCGCCTGCGCGTCGTGCATTTGCCGCGGGCACGTTGAAATGCGTCTTGATGTAGTCTTCGCCCATACGGGAATCGGTCACTGAACCCGAGATCACATCGACGTCAACGCCGCGCTGGCGCAGCAACTCGATTCCACCCCACGCGCCCACGTAATCCGACGCACAGAAGACCATTGCCGCAGTCGCGTCGATCAGTTCCGAATCTTCGAAAACTGTCTCCACCGAGTAACCACCCAAAATCCCGTCGCCCAACTCAATCACAATCAAATCCGGCGATGCTTCATTCAACCGCGCAATGATCGCTTTCGCGGACGGCGCGAGATCCACGACATCCACCGTCGATGGCAAGCCACAATCAAGAAAACTCGCCGTCACGA
This sequence comes from Pyrinomonadaceae bacterium, assembly GCA_036280855.1. GTDB lineage: Bacteria > Acidobacteriota > Blastocatellia > Pyrinomonadales > Pyrinomonadaceae > PSRF01. The sequence continues at coordinate 1,457 of DASUPZ010000469.1, forward strand.
CGGCGCCGTGGTCCGCCATATTCAACGTGTCGCGCAAACACGCAACGCCCGACAGTTTCGCTGCCGCGACTTTCAAACCCGCACGCGTCGCCTGCTTGATCAACTCCGTCGCCGCGTAAGTCTTGCCACTATTCATACTCGTGCCGGCGATCATCACGATCGGCGCACTCTCACCAAGACTCGTTCGCGACGGCAATGCAGCGTCGGCGATATTCAACACACGACCCGCCTCGTCGCAAACCAATCCAATCACTTCCAACTGGATCGCGTCACCGAGACTCGAATGATGACCCGTGCAGTAACCAATCACTCCACCCATATTCAGCAGGTGAAGCTGGTCGCCGCTCTTAAGCGCGGGAGGAACATCGCCCACGAACCCTTTCAAAGCCCGACGACGCCCGAGCACGCCCATCAACAAGTCGCCGGGATTAATCTTCGCCAGCCGCCCCGTCGGCAACTCGAGCATGTTGTAAGTGGCACTGTCAGTCAGCGCACGAACGACCACCACATCGCCTGCTTTGACCGCATCGCAGGAGGAGACAAGCGCAACAGTCTTCGGCAGCGCGAGCGGTGACGTCGCGGAACCGATCTTGTCGACATCGATAACGTTAATTTGTGTATTCATCTTGCCCCCAGTCGCAGCCTTAGCGCGTTGAGCTTGATAAACCCTTCCGCATCGCGCTGGTTGTAAACCTTGTCAGCCTCAAACGTTGCGACGTTCTCGTCGTAAAGTGAATTCGGCGAGCGTCGCCCAACCACGATCGCATTTCCACGATAAAGTTTTAGTCGCACATCGCCGTTCACAGTGACCTGAGTCTCGTCGATCATTTTGCGCATCAGCTTGAACTCAGGCGCGAACCAAAAACCGTAATAAACGCACTCCGCAAACTTCACCCCGAACGAATCACGCAGATGCATCACTTCACGGTCCATCGTGATCGACTCGAGCGCCCGATGCGCAGCCTGAAGAATCGTGACACCAGGCGTTTCGTACACGCCACGTGACTTCATACCCACAAAACGATTTTCGACGACGTCAACACGTCCGATGCCGTGTTCTCCACCGAGCTTGTTCAACGTCTCCAGCAGTGCAACCGGATCGAGTTTGTTTCCGTCGATCGCGACCGGCTCGCCTTTCTCAAACGAAATCTCGATCATTTGTGCTTCCGCGCGCGCGTTTTCCGGTGAACGCGTCAGTTGAAAAATATTCTCCGGCGGTGCGGCCCAGGGATCTTCGAGAATTCCACCCTCGTAAGAGATGTGCATCAGGTTACCGTCAGTCGAATAAGGCTTCTCAGCAGTCGCGGTCACCGGGATTTCGTGCGCGCGCGCATACGCGATCAGATCCATGCGTCCTTTGAAATCCCACTCGCGCCACGGCGCGATGACTTTGATGTCGGGCTGCAACGCGTAATAGGTCAGCTCGAAGCGCACCTGATCGTTGCCCTTGCCGGTCGCGCCGTGTGCAACTGCGTCTGCACCTTCTTTCTGCGCGATCTCGATCTGGCGCTTCGCAATTACGGGGCGCGCGAGGGAAGTGCCCATCAGGTAGACACCTTCGTAAACTGCATTCGCCTTGACCGCGGTCCACACATAGTCGCGCACAAACTCCTCGCGAAGATCTTCGACGTAGAGTTTTGAAGCGCCCGTCGCGAGTGCTTTTTCTTCGAGGCCGGAGAGTTCTGCACCCTGGCCCACGTCGGCGCAGTAGCAAACAACTTCACACCCGTAGTGTTCCTTCAGCCAGCGAAGCATGACTGAAGTATCGAGGCCACCCGAATACGCGAGCACGATCTTGCGAATGTTTTTGTCCATGTGCGTTCTGTTCGTTCAGTCTCCAAACAACTCCCAGATGTCTTTGATCACCGCGCGTTGCTCCTTCGCATCACGCACGGCGATGAAGATCGTGTCTTCGCCTGCGATCGTCCCGACGATCTCCTCGATGCCGGCCGCGTCAATCTCGACTGCCACGGCGGATGCGAGCCCGGGAACAGTGCGAGCGATTACCAGACTGTCGCCCGCCTGGTCTAAACTCAGCAGGCCGCGCCGCGGGCCGCCGTTTGTGCGCGGCAGCGTGTAAAAGCCGTGTTGCTTGACGACGCCGAGCTCTTCCAAATCACGAGACACGCTCGACTGCGTCGACGGCACGCCCGCGCGTTCGAGCAAGAGACGCAAGTCTTCCTGTGTGCCGATGGGCCGGGCCTGGATCAAGCTCAGGATCTTTTGCTGCCGATCTCGCTTATTCATATATCAATATGCAGTCAACTTGCATAAACAGTGCATAGATGCATAAACTAGCACGGCAGTTGTTTGCGAGTCAAAGAATGTTCAGAGTTCCAATCGTTCAGAATTCAATCGTTCAGAGTTCAACCTTTAGGTTGCTCTTCGAAGAACAAGCTAAAGCTTGAACTCTGAACGGCGACTCTGACGGCGACTCTGAACGGAGGCTAGTATGGCTGAGGGAAAGAAGCTTTGGGGCGGGCGATTTGAAGGGAAGATGGATCCGCAGTTTGCGGAGTTCAATAATTCTTTTCGGTTCGATCGCAGGCTTTTCGAGGCAGACGTTATCGCGAGTATCGCGTATTGCCAGGCGCTCAAGGCCGCGGGTGTGCTGGCCGCGGATGACGCGGATAAAATTCGCGGCGCACTCGACGCCATTCTCGAAAAAGGCCGCACGGATGAAACCTATTTCAAC
>DASUPZ010000470.1:0-4045 GCA_036280855.1 Pyrinomonadaceae bacterium
GGCCTGGTGGTTGGGTTAGATGTATGGAGCAACCGGCAGCAAGCGGAAGTCGCTCAGAACGAACAGGGACTTCAAGTAGAGCAGATAATTGACATGCCTGACGAGCAGCCGACGCCCGAACCGGGCAATGCCGGTTTGAACAAAGGCAGTGGCGGTGGCAGCAAGCCCAAGCAGGAACGACCGGGTGGCGGCGGCGGCGGCGGACGCGAGGAAGCGAAGCCCGCATCGTTTGGTAAACCACCCCAGGCGTCTTTGGATATTCCTCAGATAGTGGCGCCGGATCCGAAACCCGTGCTGCCGAAGAACCCGGCGTTGCCGGTGGCTGCGACAGTGGTTGCAGATCCGATGCTGGTACCACCTGATGCGCGTATGTTGCCGTACGGCGACTACAAGTCGAAGAGCACCGATCCTTCGTCCGGCCCGGGTACTGGAAACGGTATCGGAACGGGAACCGGCACTGGTATCGGACCCGGTGAAGGCGCCGGTCTTGGACCAGGCCGCGGCGGTAACATCGGCGGCGGCGACCGTAATGATGGCGGTGGCGGACCGGGCGGTGGCGGTGGTGGCGACTACTCCAGAATCTTTACTGGCAAGGAAGTCACTTCGAAAGCGCGTCTGATATCGAAGCCAGAGCCGCAGTACACGGAAGACGCGAGGAAGAACCAGGTTACCGGCACAGTCGTCCTGAAGTGCGTGTTCGGTTCTGACGGTTCGGTGAAAAACATCTCCGTCAGGTCAGGACTTCCGCACGGGCTGACTGAAAAAGCAATTGCTGCCGCACGTCAGATCAAGTTCGTTCCGGCAACGAAGGATGGACGTCAGGTCTCGATGTGGATGCAGTTGGAATATAACTTCAACCTGTACTAAGGAAATCAGCCGCAGATTAACGCGAATGACGCAGATAGGATCTTATCTGCGTCATTCGTGTTTATCTGCGGCTAATTATATTTTCTCGGCGAACCGTTTGATCCGTTGAATCCCTTCCTGGATCTGCTCCATCGAAGTCGCGTAAGAGATTCGAATAAACCCTTCCGCGCCGAAGCCCGCACCGTCAGTGACGACTGTTTGCTCTTCTTCGAGTAACCGCTGCGCAAACTCGCCCGAAGTCTTCAAATCCTTCTTCAAACAGCCACGCACGTCCGGAAAGGCGTAAAACGCTCCCTCGGGATCATTGCATTTGATGCCGGGGATTTCTCTCAGTGCATTCAACAACCATGCACGACGCGCAGTGTATTCAGCGAGCATTGTTCCGACTGATTCCTGCGGGCCGGTGAGCGCTTCTACTGCGGCCCATTGCGCGATCGAGTTTGGGTTCGAAGTCGAATGTCCCTGGACCTTCAGCATTGCTTTGGTCCAACCGGCCGGCGCGAGTGCATATCCCATGCGCCATCCGGTCATCGCATAAGTTTTTGAGAACGATCCGGCGATACACAATCGCGAACGCAGCTCGGCGGGCAAGCTCGCGGCGCTAAAGACTTCAGCAGGTGGATAAACAAAGCGCAGGTAACATTCGTCGGAGACGACATAAATCCCGCGCTCGCTTGTCAGCTCCATGATCTTTCGAAACTCTGCCGGCGGCAGCACTCGACCCGACGGATTCGAAGGGGAGTTTAGAATCAGCAGCTTCGTGCGCGGCGTGATTGCTCGTTCAACCTGATCGACGTTAAGAACGAAGCCAGTCTCTTCAGTTTCGATAAAGACCGGCGTAGCGCCTGCGAACACTGCGATTTCCGGAAACGTCACCCAGTAAGGTTTCGGGATGAGGCATTCGTCGCCTCGATTCAGTAACGTGACCACTGCATTGAAAACAGCCTGCTTGCCGCCCGCAGTAGCCATCACTTCGTTGGGCTGGTACTCAGTGCCAAATTCCCCCCTGTAAAAATCGATGATGGCACGGTTGATCTCACGAATGCCGCCCGCGTTTGTGTACTTCGTTCGTCCCGCACGCATGGCTTTCTCTGCGGCCTGCTTGATGTTTTCGGGTGTGTCGAAGTCGGGTTCACCGGCGCCGAAGTCGCAGACGTTTGCGCCGGATGCACGCAAAGCCTGCGCGGCTTGCATGGCCGCGATGGTGGCTGACGACTGCATTCTCGCAACGTTTTCTGAAACAGGAAATGACGACATAACAGGAATGGTTTTCATCCTTGTTTCATCTTTTCTTTCATTCGCGTCTCGATAATCGGCGGGACCAGGCCAGCGACCGTGCCGCCGAGCTGGAACACCTCTTTAACTAAACGCGAACTGACGTAGGAATAAGTTTCAGCAGGCATCATGAAAACCGTTTCGATGCCCGGCTCCAGACGACGATTCATCAACGCCATTTGCAGTTCGTACTCGTAATCGGAGATGGCGCGTATGCCGCGAACGATCACGTCGGCCTGTTGGGCCACGGCGTAGTTGACGAGTAGTCCACTAAACGAATCGACGCGGACGATGCAACCACCCTGCGTGATGTCCTTCACGACTTCGTTGAGCATTTCCTGTCGTTCCTCGACAGTGAAGAACGGTTGCTTCTCAGAATTAACGAGGATACCGATGATGATCTCGTCGAAGAGTTTGCAACCGCGCTCGATGATGTCCAGGTGCCCGTTGGTGACAGGGTCAAACGAACCGGGGTAAATGGCGCGCCGCATGTGACGTTTATGTTAATGGTTAACGCGGAAATCGTAAATAGCCGCCGCGGATCGAAAATAGCCACTTTCGACAAAAGATAGCCGGATTCGATTATTGCTGAGGCATGAGGCGGGTGGTAGGATTCGGGTCATGGCATTAAGGGACTTTGGGATGTCTCGCAACCTCACATCGGCTGACCCGTGCATTCCGCCTGAGCTGATTGCGCTCACGCACCAGGTATTCACACCTGAACAGTTCGAAGAACTCTGTGCGGAGTATACCGAACTGCCGCTTGAACTCACCTCAACCGGAGAAATAGTAATAATGCCGCTTACGGGCGTTGAAACTGGAAGACGCAACGCAAACCTCACTTACCAACTCGAACTTTGGTCCCGAACGGATAGCACTGGATTCTGCTGCGACTCCAATACGGCGTTCGTATTGCCAAACAACGCGTGCCGATCACCTGATGCGGCTTGGGTTAAGCGCGAAAAGCTTGAGCACCTAACTAAAGATGAAAGGGAACGCTTTGGTCGCTTTTCTCCGGACTTTGTAGTTGAACTCAGGTCCCGTAGCGACCGTCTTACCGAACTTCGCAACAAGATGTTGGAATGGATAGAAAACGGCGTGTCTCTGGCTTGGTTAATCGATCCCTTCAAACGCAAAGTGTATGTGTACCGGCCGAACGAAGAACTCGTCATTCTGGATAATCCTGAGAGCGTCTCTGGTGATCCTCTACTGCCCGGCTTCACGCTTGATCTGACAGAGCTTTGGTTACAGGATTAGCAGGATTTACAAGATTGACAGGATTGTGGTTCAATGTGCCTTGACAATTCGACGTGGTGAGTTAAAGCGACTTGCGGCCACGTAAAATAATCCGCTAAACAGCCCGGTGAGTTCAAGTTTCAGGCTCCGCGTTGTTAGGCGCGGGGCCTTTGTTATTGCTTATGCCGAACCTTCTCGACACTCTTAAAGAACGCATCGTCGTCTTCGATGGCGCGATGGGGACCAACCTGCAGGTCCAGAACCTGACGCTCGACGACTTCGGTGGCCCACGCTTCGAAGGCTGTAACGAGAACCTGCTCGTAACCAGACCGGACGCCGTCGAGAAGGTGCACACCGGATTCCTCGACGTGGGTTGCGACGTGATCGAGACCAACTCCTTCAACGGAACTCCAGTTGACTTTGCCGAATACGGCGTTGGCGACAAGGCGTACGACATGAACGTGCTCGCCGCGCGCCTCGCCAAACGCGTAGCTTCCGATTACTCGACGAAAGACAAGCCTCGTTGGGTAGCAGGCTCGATGGGACCAGGCCGCAAACTTCCCACCCTGGGCCACATCACTTACCCCGAACTTCGCGATGCTTACAGCGTGCAGGTTCGTGGACTGCTCGACGGTGGTGTCGATCTACTCATCGTCGAAACGTGTCA
>DASUPZ010000471.1:0-5883 GCA_036280855.1 Pyrinomonadaceae bacterium
AGTTCACGCAACACCTCGCTTCTGATCTCGCTTTTGTAGCGAGTGCGGACGACGGAAGTGGGCGCATGTCCGGGACGAAATCCGGGAACGCTGGCGGCCTTGCTGTATTGCTGGCTGATCCGATCGAGTTCGCTCTTGATCTGTTCCGGATCGATCTCGATCGTGATCTCTTTGCGCGTTGGAGAGACGTCTGTAAGTTCAGTTTTCATTTTCGTTTTTGTGTTAGTTGGTGCGAAAGGGGGGACTCGAACCCCCACACCTTTCGGTACCAGATCCTAAGTCTGGCGCGTCTGCCAATTCCGCCACTTTCGCTCGCGTGGAAGGATAGCACGCACGCCGCGGATTTCGATAATTGGAGGCCAATGGTGGTAGAGGGCTTGATAGTAATCTTTACTGCGAAGGTGTAAGATGCGTTTTATAGAGGACTCACGATGCACCTTACACCGAAATCACAAACACATGAGTCGCCGCAAGTTTTGAAAAAAGACTCACAATCAAAAGCTAACCGAAAGCTGTTGTGGGACACGGTGATTTGCCTGGGCGGGATCTTAGTGGCTGCCCTTTTCAGTGTCGTTGCGATGGGAGTTGTGCTCGCTCCCTCGGTTAATCCGGTAGGTTTCTGGTCGCGCCTGGCATGGTTCATTGGAGGAATAGTTCTTCTTCAAATGGTTCTCATGCTGATCGTTTTTCAAATCCGAAAAAGAAATCGTCCCATACTCGAACTCCAGCAACGTCTTGCAGACGCTTATCTCACGAGCCTCGATAACAGCAAGCTAAACCCTAATCATCCTCAGAGTAGCTAAATGAATGATCAAGAACCTCACGAAAAACTCAACCACATCATAAAAACGGCGCAATCGGAACTCACTGATACAAGTCCCGACGGGTTTTCTCCGGAAGGCTATGAGCGACTCAGGGAGCGCATCAATCAGTATGTTCGCCAACTCACAATTGAGTCGATGAAGATAGCAAAATGGCATCAATCCGACTCAATATCACCTGCTTACGTTGATCGAGCAGCCGAGTACCTTGTTTCGACTAGATTTAATCGCCGGCAAAAAGTAGTCGAAGGTTTGGGTTCCATAATCCTGGGAGTAGGACTGGCGGCTGCCGGCTCGATGATGCAATCCGGTGCTTTCTCAACACGCGGCCTCATTCTATGTGTAGTTTGTATTCTAGTCGGAATGCCGGCCTTCATGTTTCATTTAATGAAGGACTAGCGGGCGCGGTAGTCGATCTTGGGTTTGCCGAGGAAGTCTTTGCCGGTGTGTTTGACGATCAGGCCGAGTTGTTCGAGTTCGTAGTAGGCGCGCTGGATTTCGCCTTTATCGACTGAGAGTTTCTGCGCGAGAGCGGCCGGCGAGGGAAGTGATTCGCCTGAAGCAATCGTTTTGTTGCGGATCTGCGTTTCGATCTGTTCCCGGACCTGCGCGTAGACGGGATTGTGCGTCAAATCCTTCAGTTCGATGTTCATTGTCTTCTCAGAGCGTGCGCGTCACTTTTGATAAAGAACGTGGCGCGTCAGGATTCAGCCCTTTTGCCTCCGCGAGCAGCGCCGCAAAAAGTTGACCGGGAACTATGTAGGGAATAGGCGCGAGAAACTCGTCAATCTCCCGCGAAAGAACGATCGAGCGCGTACACAACGCGGCTGCGTCGGGATCACTCGTGATGGCGAGCGTATCCGCATGCAACTCACGCAGTCGCTCGATCAAACTCTTCACTCCTGCCAGCATCACACCTGGCGCCGCAAAAAGTATCACCGGAAAATGCCGCTCGACCATCGCCACTGGCCCATGCAGAAAGTCGGCTGAAGAAAAACGCTCCGCGACAACGTAGCAGGTTTCCATCAATTTCAAAGCCAGCTCGTAAGCATTCGCGTAAGCCAGGCCGCGTCCGACCACGACGCAGTTTTCCATGAACACATAACGCTGCACGAGCTCCTCTATCGCCGCTTTCTGTTCGAGCGCACCAGCGACGAATTGCGGAATCTTTTCGTAGGAAAACGGCACCGGGTTCTGCGCCAGCTCCGTCGCGAGCATATAAAAGAGGAGCATCTGCCCGGTAAAGGTCTTCGTCGCCGCAACGGAACGCTCGCGTCCGCCGTGTGTCAGCAGTGTTTCGTCAACGACTTGCGTCATAGACGAGCGAGGCTCGTTAGTTATACCAATCGTGTAAGCGCCGGAAGCCCGCGCGCTTTCGAGCACGTGGTTTATGTCTTCACCCTCACCGGATTGCGACACGCCGACCACAAGCGCATGGTCCAACCGCAGCTTCGCGCCGTAGATCGTGTGAACAGATGGAGCAGAAAGTGAAACCGGAATGCCGGTGGTGATTTCGAGCAGGTAACGACCGAAGAGTGCGGCGTTGTCGGAACTGCCACGCGCGACGAGTACGATCAGATGAATGTCGCGCGTCTTCAGTAATTGTCCGTGCTTTGCAATCTTGCTGCGCTCTTCCGCGATCGTGCGCTCGAGTGCGGCAGGTTGCTCGGCGATCTCTGCAAGCATTAACGACATTTGGGCACGCACACTCTAACACATACCGTTTGAGATTGAGCCACGATTTGAATAGACTCAGCCGCGAAAGAATCCCCAATGGCCCGAAAACTCTTCGCAGCAAATCCTGACAGCCGGTTAGTTTCCCTCGACGTGTTTCGCGGCATCACGATCGCCGGCATGGTGCTCGTCAATAATCCGGGCACGTGGTCCAGCATCTACTGGCCACTCCAACACGCACAGTGGCACGGCTGGACGCCAACCGACCTCGTGTTTCCGTTCTTCCTGTTCATCGTCGGGGTGTCGATCACGCTCGCGTTTGCGCGCCGCGTCGAAGAGGGAAGCGTCAAGCGCGACTTGTATCTCAAGGTGTTAAAGCGCAGCGCAATCATTTTCGGCCTGGGTTTGTTTCTCAACGCCTTTCCATACTTCCAACTTGCAACAGTTCGCATTCCAGGAGTGCTGCAACGTATCGCGATCTGTTACCTGATTGCTTCGTTGATCTTCTTAACTACGAAGATCAGGACCCAGCTTCTTATCACCCTCGCGCTGCTCGTCGTCTACTGGTTGTTGATGACCCGACTCGCAGCACCCGGATTCCCGGCCGGCGATCTCAGCAAAGAGGGAAGCATCGCGTCCTTTATAGATCGCGTAATTCTTGGACCACACATCTGGCGCCAGGGCAGGGTTTACGATCCGGAAGGATTGCTCAGCACGATTCCTGCGATCGCGACCACGCTCCTCGGCATCCTGACCGGACACTGGTTGCGCAGTGAGCGATCGCGGTTCGAGAAAGTGGTGGGGATGTTTGTGGCGGGCGCGGTGTGCGTGGCGCTTGGCTGGGCGTGGAACACTTTCTTTCCGATCAACAAGCCGTTATGGACCAGTTCGTACGTGCTTTTCACTGGCGGACTCGGATTGCAGTTACTCGCGCTTTGCTACTGGGTGATCGATATAAAGGGATACCGGCGCTGGGCGTGGCCGTTTGAAGTGTTTGGCGTTAACGCGCTTGCACTGTTTGTCGGATCGGCGTTGATGGTGAAGTTGATGGCGCTGGTTCAAATGCAGCCATGGATTTTTCGGAACCTGTTTTTGACGTGGGCGTCGCCGATCAACGCGTCGCTGGCGTATGCGATCGCGTTTATTCTGGTGTGGTTGCTGTTGATGTGGATGCTTTATCGCAATCGGATCTATATAAAAGTGTAACCGCGGATCAGCGCGGATTTTTAAAGCCCGCTCCGCGGAGGATGCGGCCCGCGAGTGTTGGAGTCCTTTTGCTTTGATCGACGCTGATCTGACCGTTTACCAGGACGTACTCGATGCCGGAGGGATACTGGTTGGGGTTTTCGAAGGTGGCGCGGTCGAGGATGGTTTCCGGATTGAGGATAGTGATGTCGGCGAACATCCCTTCGCGCAGTAAGCCGCGATCGCGTAGACCGACGCGGGCTGCTGGTCCACCGGTCATTTTGTGAATTGCTGTTTCAAGCGAAAGCAGACGCTCTTCACGCACGTACCGGCCGAGTATGCGCGGATACGTGCCCCAGCCACGTGGATGTGACTTCGTTCCGGCGAGTGGTCCATCAGTCGCTCGCGCAGGGCTGTCAGTGCAGAAGTTGACGAACGGCGACTGCATCGCTGCGCGCATGTCTGCCTCGCTCATCATGAAATAAATCGCGCCTGTTTGACCGTTGTCCGCAAGAATGAGATCAAACACCGCATCGAGCGGATCCTTCTTCTGTTGCGCCGCAATCTCAGAAATACGTTTGCCCTGCAACGACTCCAATTCACGATTCACAACCGCACTGACCAAAACTCCTTCCGGACCGCCACTGCCGAGGTAAATGTTTTCCCACGCCGTCTGTTCCTCGGAAATTTCTTTCTTCAAACGTTGGCGCAAGGCCGGATCGCGCAAACGTTCGAGCATCTTTTCCGTTCCACCTTCGAGCGCCCACGGTGGCAAAGATGCGGCCAGTGCCGTGCTGCCGGCGATGTATGGGTAAATGTCGGCGGTGATGTCCAAGCCCTGATCGCGTGCCTGTTTTATTCGCGCAAGCACGTGCGGCATGCGGCCCCAGTTCTTTTTGTACGCCGTTTTCAGGTGCCAGATCTCGACCGGGATTTGCGCTTTGCGCGCGATCTCGAACACTTCATCCAGCGATGCGTCGATAGTGTGCCCCTCGCTGCGCTGGTGGGTGATGTAAATACCTCCGTACTGCCGCGCGACTTTCGCGAGTTCAATTAGTTCGGACGTGTCGGCAAACCGCGCGGGCACATACTGCAAAGAACTGGAAACGCCGAGAGCGCCGTCGCGCATTGCATCAGCGACGAGTTTCTTCATCTGGTCCAGGTCCTGTGGCGTCGGTTTTCGATCTTCGTAACCGATGACGTACTCACGTACCTGGGTCGCGCCGACAAACGTGCCGAGGTTTACGCCCGTTCCCTGTTTCTCGATGCGTTTGAAATACTCGTCGAGTGTGCGCCAGTCGATCGTGAGATTGAAGCGCTTGAGAAAATCCTGCTGCTCTTTGATCTGGCGCTCGTTAATAGGTGCAATCGACTCGCCTTCGCCAGTGATCTCCGTCGTTACGCCCATCATTACTTTGCTCATCGCGCGTGGGTCGATCAGCAGGTAGGTTTCCGACTGGCCCAGCATGTCGATGAAGCCCGGTGAGATGACCAGACCGCGCGCGTCGATCACACGGGTTGCGGTAGCTTGTGAAAGGTTGCCGATCTTTACGATGCGATCGCCTTTGACGGCGAGATCAGCGCTGTAAGCTGGGCGTCCGGAGCCGTCGACGATGCGCCCGTTCCGGATCAGGAGATCGAATTGTGGAGTTTGGGACGTAAAGAGCAGCATGCTGACGATTACTAAGGCGAAGAGCGTTTTGAGCACGGATCCTCCGGATAAAAACCGATTAACACAGATCAGATGTCGAGAAAGCGGCTGCGCTGGCTTGGATCAGGCAGCATGCACGTTTCATGTTTACCAAAGACACGGTAGCGATTCGTGGCGACGAAGCGGTAAACCAGATCGCGAAGGCCGCGCGGGATGATCGACGAAATCGATGAGAGAAGTTTCCACGAGCCACCCAGTTCATGCCACGCGCGCAGGACGGCGGCTGAGCGATCCAGAACCTTTTCATCCGGGCGGTCGTGATTCACTACCACGTAAACAGTGTCCAGATCATTCGGATCGAGTCCATGCCGCCCCAGCACTTTTGCCGCGAAGTCGCTCTGCAACGAAGCAAACTGCAACCGCCTGCGCTTGTCGCGCTTCAGCAGAAACTGAACGCCGCGATTACAAAGACCGCAAACGCCGTCGTAGAGAACGATTGGTTGTTCCTGCCTCACGCCACCATATTACATTGGCTGATGGCTCCTAAGAAAT
>DASUPZ010000472.1:0-9146 GCA_036280855.1 Pyrinomonadaceae bacterium
CTGGCGCCGCTTTGTTACCCTATCTCTTGATCAAGTACCAAAGCGGCGCCAGGCCGCCGCACTCCAAGGAGACTCCTAATTCCCCTGGCTGGCGCGATCGACGATTTTGAGGAGAGTTCTTACCGCAATTCCGGTCGGACCTTTCGATCTGTACGGCTTGGCCTCGTCGCCCCACGCAGTACCCGCGATATCGAGATGCGCCCACGAGATTCCATCTGCAAACTCTTTGAGGAATGCCGCCGCAGTTATCGTCCCGGCCTTGCGACCACCGACGTTCTTAATGTCCGCTATGTCTGACTTAATCTGTTTTGAATATTCCTTGTCGAGCGGTAACTGCCAGTACTTTTCCCCCACTTCCCTACCCGCCGCTATGATCTCATCGATCAGAGCCTGATCGGTTCCCAGCACGGCCGCGTTCACGTCGCCAAGCGCGATGGAAACGGCACCCGTCAAAGTCGCCATATCGATAACTTTTGTTGCACCGAGCTTTTTCGCGTAGGCGATGGCATCTGCGAGAATCAAACGGCCCTCGGCGTCGGTGTTGATCACTTCGATTGTCTTACCCGTCATCGCCTTGACGACGTCGCCCGGCTTCGTTGCTTTGCCGGAAGGCAGGTTCTCAGTACACGGCGCCACCCCCAGGATTGGAATCGGTGGCTTCAACTGCCCGATCGCTCTCATCGCGCCGAGCACGGTCGCGCCGCCGGTCATGTCATACTTCATCAACTCCATGTTTTCGCCGGGCTTGAGGGAGATTCCGCCGGAGTCGAACGTCACGCCTTTGCCGACAAACGAGAGTAATTCGTTGTTGTTTGAAACCGGATTCGCCGGCGTGTATTTCAGAATGATCAGTTTGGCTGGTTGATCCGAACCGCGCGCGACACTCAACAGCGATCCCATGCCTTCCTCTTCCATCCGTGCTTCATCAAGCACGTCGATACTAAGGCCAAACTCTTCAGCGATCTCGCGTGCACGATCGGCCATGTCGGTCGGCGTCATGTATGCGCCAGGCTCGTTTGCCAGATCGCGTGTGAAGTTGACTGCCTCACCGATGATTTTGCCAACGTGTACTCCTCGCTGCAGCGCATCCTCCTCGGCGCCCTCGATCGCGATTACTAAACGGTCGATCTTCTTCTCTTCCTTCTCGACGGTGCGATATTTATCGGGGTCGAACAGTGCGATGTAAGCGCCTTCGACGGCCTGCTGTGCTGCGTCCGCGGAAGCTCTGGGGACCACTGCGATCGTTTTAACGTTCTTACTGCGGAGGGAACGAACCGCGCTGCCGGCCATCTGTGAGACCTGTGCGCCTTTGTAGTCGCTCTCTTCACCGACGCCGATCAGAAGCAGCCGCCGCGCCTTTAACTTGTTGTTTCCGACGAGGTGAAAGTAGGCAGTTTCACCTTCCTTGCCGGCGAATTCCTCGGCTTCGAGAGCGGAGCGCACGAGTCCGCCGGAAAGTTCGTCAAGCTTCTTCAGAAAGCCTTCGTCGGCTTTCTCTTTTTTGAAAACGGCAACGGCTAAAGCCTGCACGTCAAGCTGGTCAATGGGGCCCCGGTTCGCTTCAACTTGCATGTGAGTAGGTTCTCCTGGATTTGTTTTTTGCTCCGGAGGAGCAACATCTTTATAGCCTTATTGGTAAAGGACATCGGCGCGCCGTAGGTGCGCCATGTTAAGCCGCACACATCGCGCTCCTCCGGAGCGCAAACCATCAAGACCGTAAACCTATAAACATGGTGCTCCTCTGGAGCACCGCGCGGGCGGAAGTCTGAACTTGCTGTTCTTATCGATTGCGTTCTTTGAGCTGGGCTCGTGTCTCTCTTTCCACGGTTCGCTTAAGCTCGGCCTCTCGCTTATCGTACATCTTCTTGCCGCGTGCGATTCCCACCTCAATTTTGATACGGCCGTTTTTTAAATAGAGCTGGGTGGGAACTAGAGTCATTCCCTGTTTTACTGCCGCTTCGTCAAGCCGGGAGATTTCGCGTTTATGAAGCAGCAGCTTGCGAGTCCTCAGTGGATCGTGGTTCTCGCGGTTGCCATGAGAATACGGCGAAATGTGTGCATTGAACAACCACGCCTCGCCCTCGCGCACTGAAACGTACGCTTCCTTCAACTGCACGCGACCATCCATGGCACTCTTAACCTCAGTGCCTTTTAGGACAAGACCCGCTTCGTATTTATCCGAAATATGGTAATTGTGAAAGGCCGCACGGTTTGCCGCCAACACTTTTTCTTCTTTCGCCAAGGTTAAGCGTCTTTCAATTTCAGATCGAGCACGTCATGCCGCGTGATGATGCCGATGATTCGACCGTACTCTTCCACAAGGACAGCGGGGCTCGTCTGTAACCGCCGGGTCACTTCGGTCGAGCTCGCATCAACGTCCACCGTCGGAAAACTCGCTTCCATCACCTCGCTCACCGGTGAACTCAGCAAATCCCTGTTGCGAACCACTTTCGCCAGCACTCGACTCTCCCGCAACGCGCCGACCGCACGTCCTTCTTCCAGCACCGGAATCTGCGTGACGCCGAGATCGTCCATTTTCTGGAGTGCCTCGCCGACGGTGTCTGACGGCTTAACTGATACGAGCGACTTCGGCGCCTGTGGCTTTTTGGTGCCACTGATTAGACCTGCCGTGATCTTCTGCGGTTCCAACAAACGCTTCTCTTTTAACCACTCGTCCGAGTGATGCTTTGTCAGGTAGTGTTCACCTGTATCGCAAACAATGAAAACTACGATCGCGTTTTCGTCGAGATCGGCGGCAACACGCAACGCAGCGGCGAGGTTGGTGCCCGTCGACCCGCCGCAAAAGATCCCTTCCATGCGTCCCAGCAAGCGCGACAGTTCGAACGACTCGCGATCGGTGACGTTGATCACCTGGTCCACATACTTGATGTGAACGTTCGGCGGCACGATTTCCTGACCGATGCCTTCCACGAGATATGGAGTCGCTTCGACGATACTCCCGGTTTCCTTGTAAGTCTTGAAGATCGAGCCGTACGGATCCGCGCCGATGATCTTGATGTTCGGATTTTTTTCTTTCAGGAATCGGCCTGTACCCGAGATGGTGCCTCCGGTTCCGAGGCCTGCGACGAAATGAGTGATCTTGCCTTCGGTTTGTCGCCACAGCTCCGGACCGGTCGTGCGGTAATGCGCCTCCGGATTGGCCGGATGGGAATACTGGTCGGGGTAGAACGAGTTTGGAGTTTCGGAAGCGATTCGTTTGGCAGTTGAAACGTAATGATTGGGAGTTCCTGGTTTAGCGGAGACAGGCGTTATGACCACATCAGCTCCGAGCGCTTTCAGGTAGCGCGACTTCTCGACCGATGCTTTGTCAGTCATGACAAAGATGCACTTGTAACCTTTGACGGCCGCGGCAAGGGCTAAACCAATTCCGGTGTTTCCCGATGTCGCTTCGACGACCGTGCCGCCGGGTTTCAGGAGCCCGTCGCGCTCTGCGGCTTCGATCATCGCGATGCCGATGCGGTCTTTGACGGAGTAACCGGGATTCAGGTTCTCCATCTTCGCATACACTTGCGCTTTCACGTCTCGCGCGAGCCGGTTGAGCCTGACCAGAGGCGTATTTCCGATCAGGCCGAGAATGTTTTCCTGGAATTCCATCAGAGTCTCCGATGAGTCTGGTAAATGCGGACTTATCTATATAGCAGAAACTCGTGAGCGCGGCTAATCGAGTGGGCGTCAATGTTCAGAGTTCAGCCTTTAGGCTGCTTCGGAAGGAGCAAGCTAAAGCTTGAACTCTGAACTCTGCGCTGCAAATTGGTATTAGGTTTAAAATGTTAGGACCCGGACGCGCTCTCCCCTTCGCATCCGGGCCCTTACAAGGCCACTCATCTTGCAATGCGTGACCGAACCGTTAATCAGACAAGCTTAGTAGCGCCGTCGACGATACCGCCTGTCGTCATCATCATCATCTCGAATTCCGTAGGTGTAGAGCGCCGCGCCACCACCACCAATGAGTGCGCCAAGAATTGCGCCTTTCTTACCACCTACCACTGCGCCTACCGCCGCACCTGCACCAGCTCCGATGCCGGTGGTAATCTTATCGCGGTGGCGATCCCAGGTTGATCGATCTCGATCCCAGTTGTAGTTTCTATTTCGAGAACGCCAATTATCGGCACGTTGGTCGTAGCGTCTCGAGTTATCAAACCTTCGATATCGTGTCTGTGTCTGTGCATCAGCCGGCATCGCCGTGAACATCAGCACCAGTAAACAGAAAATACTTACTAACCCCTTTTTCATCTCTTAACGCCTCCGTGGCCCTCTTTTGGCAAGGGGTGTGCCAATAGTCGATCGCCGCAGTTCTTCGGCTTTTTTGCAGTTTTATCGAAAGTAAGGCTAAATTTGTCGCGCACGAGGTTAACCATAACGTGCGCCTTGCGAGAGGTGATTGACCTTTTGGGGTAATGTGCCGTGAAGATACTTATTCTCAACAGCCATCACATCCGAGAGCTGCTGCCGATGCAGGATTGCATCGAGCTGATGGCCGATGCTTTGTCAGCACTTGCGCGCGGTGAAGTGCATCAGCCGCTGCGTACGATTGTTCGTCCACCAAACGCGCGCGGCCTACTCGGGCTCATGCCTGCTTATCGCAGCGGCGAACGTGGAGCATTTGGTTTAAAGGCAATCTGCGTCTTCCCGGAAAATCCCGCGCAAGATAAGGACGCACACCAGGGAGCCGTGATGTTGTTCAGCCGCGACACAGGCGAACTGCTGGCGTTGATGAATGCTTCGGAGATCACTGCGATTCGTACTGCGGCAGTGTCTGCCGTAGCAACGCGTTTACTCGCACGGGAAAATGCACAGCAATTGGGAATTATCGGCGCAGGCGTGCAAGCACGCACTCATCTGAACGCGCTCGCGTGTGTTCGTTCGATCAAGCATGCGCGTGTAGCCGCTCGGCACATCGAACACGCCGAGCGACTTGCCGGCGAGATACAGCCACACGTTCCCTTCCCAATTGAAGCAGTGCGAAAAAATGAAGATGCGATCCGAGGTGCGGATCTGATCGTGACCGCAACCTCTTCCCTCGAGCCCGTTATAAATAAAGACTGGATCTCCGCCGGCGCGCACATAAACGCGATCGGCACACACTCGCCGAACTCACGCGAGATCGATAGCGCCACGATGGCAGCCGCGCGCATCTTCGTAGATCGGCGTGAATCCGCGTTGAATGAATCGGGAGACTATTTGCTGGCTGCGAAAGAAGGAAGCGTCACTCCGGAAAGCATCGTGGCTGAAATCGGAGAGTTACTGACAGGAGCGAAACCGGGCCGGACCTCGGAAGATGAGATAACGTTGTTCAAGTCACTTGGCCTTGCGATAGAAGACGTTGTTTGTGCTGAGTATCTATATGGAAAAGCGCAGGCACAGAACGTCGGCTCGTGGGTAGATTTCTAAGACAGATCCGCGGAGATCCGCGTAAATCCGCGGCTTAGATCAACCTGTCGCCTGTCACCGTCACCGAGTCTTGCCTGAAGTGACATCCGCGACTCTGCCGGTTGTGCTGCGCTGCTTGCGCAACAATCAACGCCACCTCAACAGCATTGCGCAAACCGATCAATCCGTCCGACAGTTTTGTCGTGCGGTAAAACGTTTCGATCTCATTCCACAGGTGCCGCAACTCGCGAATCGCGCGTGACAAACGATCCGCATTGCGCACGAGACCGACATAGTGCCACATGATGTTTTGAATATTTTGCATGTCGCCTTGAATCAACGCCGGATCGGGATCGGCACTCAAACCACTCTCGTCCCAACGTGGAATGTCGTCCATCTTTGGCCCGGATCCATTTGTTTGTCGGCCGAGTGCTCTCTCAACTTCCAACGCCGCGCGATTTCCCCACACCAGGCCTTCGAGCAACGAAGTCGACGCGAGACGATTCGCGCCGTGCACACCCGTGCAACTGATCTCACCAACCGCATACAAGTTACGGATTGTGGAACGCGCCCATTCGTCGACGAGCACGCCACCGCAAAAATAGTGCGCCGCGGGAACAACCGGCACAGGCTCGCGCGAGATATCCAGGCCCACCTTCAAACACTCGTCGTAAATAAACGGAAACCTTTCTCGTATCGCTTCAGCTTTCATGTGCGAAGCAATGTCGAGCAACACGTATGAATAGCCCTGCGCTTCCATCTCGTGATGAATCGCGCGCGCAACCACGTCGCGCGGCGCGAGATCTTTCCACTCCGGCGCATAGCGATGCATGAAAGGCTTCAACTCAGGCGTCAACAACACGCCGCCTTCTCCACGAACAGCCTCGCTGATCAATAAACCTTCAGCACCCGGTGCGGACAGTGCAGTCGGATGAAACTGAACATACTCAGCATTCGCGATCCTCGCTCCCGCTCGATGGGCCATTGCCAAACCATCGCCACGCGCACCCACGGGATTAGTCGTATTCCGGTAGATTCGTCCCAGACCACCGGTGGCGAGAATCGTCGCGTTTGCGAGATAACGATGCACGGTTTTTTCCGTGCGATCGAACACGTAACAGCCGTGACATGAGATCTCGCGATAGTTGTCGAGCGGATTCCGGGAATGATGTGGAAACGTGATGAGGTCAACTGCGGTGGCGTCGGATTTTATGTTGATATTTGGACGATCACGCAGCGCGGCAACAAGGCCGTTCATGATTGCGAGACCGGTAGCGTCGCCAACGTGAAGAATTCTCCGACGCGAGTGGGCTGCTTCCTGTCCCCAGATTGGCGCACCTTCCTCGTTGTGATCGAACACTACTCCCGCGTTGCGTTCGAGTACTTCGTTGAGCAGCGGTGGCCCTTCCTCGGCGAGGATGCGCGCGGCTGCGGGTGAGGTCACGCCTGCGCCCGCAGCGACGATGTCCTGGAACAACAGATCCGCACTGTCGTCAGGACCACGGCCGATGATGCCGCCCTGCGCGTAACGCGTGTTAGACTCTTTGATTTCGGGCGCGCGAGTGATGACTGTGATCTGGCGTTGAGGATCTCTGGCGAGACGTAGAGCAGCAGTGGCACCGGCAATTCCACAACCGATGATTAGGACCTCGGTATTTGCCATCGCTATCCCGGTTCAGAGTTCAAGCTTTAGCTTGCTCGAAACGCAACCTAAAGGTTGAACTCTGAACTAAACTCAATCTTCCTTGCCGATGTTTCCGATTTCGAGCATGCGCTCAACCGATCGTAGCGCACGTCGCCGGACGTCCTCATCGATCACGATCTCATACTGCTCTTTCTGCAACGACTCCAACGTATCTGCGAGCGTGATCTGATTCATGTGCGGGCAGCGCACACTGCACAACCGCAACATCTCTTTCTCAGGATTCGCCGCCGCCACGTTGTCGCCCATCGAACACTCGGTCAGCAGCAGGTAGCGCGGCGCGTTCGTCTGCTCAACATGTCGAATCATCGCCGTCGTGCTGCCCGAAAAATCTGATGCCGCCACGACCGCGGGACTACACTCCGGATGGGCCAGGATCACGACGTCCGGAAACTGTTTCCTGACGTTCTCAATATCTTCCACACTAAACTTCTCGTGTACCTCACAACGTCCGGGCCACCCAATCATCTCGTAGCTAAGCTCGTTCGGGAACTGCATCCGCGGCTCGCGCGTCGGAAAGATAATCTGCTTGCCCGTCTCACGCGCAACGTTGCCCGCCAGGTATTCATCGGGAATAAAGATCACTTTGTCCGTCTTTAGCGACTCAACCACAGCAACAGCGTTCGACGACGTGCAGCAGATGTCCGATTCCGCTTTTACGTCGGCGTAAGTGTTGATGTACGTCACGACCGGAACACCTGGAAATCTGCGCTTCAATTCGCGCACATCTTCCGCAGTAATGCTGGCCGCGAGCGAACATCCGGCGCGCAACGAAGGTATGAGCACCTTCTTGCTCGGGTTGAGAATCTTTGCCGTCTCCGCCATGAACTTCACACCGCAAAACACGATGATGTCTTTGTCGGTTTCCGCGGCCCTGCGGCTCAGCTCGAGCGAGTCGCCCACAAAATCTGGTATGGAATGGAAGAGTGCTGGCTCCATATAGTTGTGACCGAGTATGACGGCATTCTTCTCGACTTTCAGCCTGTTGATCTCTGCTGCGAGTTCTGCCTTCAGACGCAATTCGAAATCGGGCACAGTGTCCGCGAGCAAGCGTCGCAGCTTCTCGTACATCGCTTCGGTTGTTATGTCGGTCGTGATGTTCATGCCACAAACTCCAAACTCACATCAAACACCTTTGGTGAATGCGTCAACGCGCCAACTGAAATGTAGTCGACGCCGGTTCCGGCAACTTCGAGCACATTATCGAGCGTAACGTTGCCAGACGCTTCAAGTTTGGCCCTTCCGTCGCAAATCGCAACTGCCTCGCGCATCATCTCGGTTGACATGTTATCGAGCAGAATTCGTTCGACTCCGAGTGCGAGAGCTTCACGCACATTGTGGAGCGAACGAGTTTCAACTTCGATTTCCAGCGTCGATCCGGCCGAGCGCACACGGCCGACTGCATTGGTGATCGAACCGGCGAAATCGATGTGGTTGTCCTTTATTAAGACCATGTCGAACAGGCCGGTGCGATGGTTCTGACCGCCGCCCATTCGAACCGCGAGTTTGTCAGTGATGCGCAGGCCGGGTGCGGTTTTGCGCGTGTCGAGGATTACGGCTTTCGTTGACGACACTGCGTCAACAAACTTTCGCGTGAGGGTTGCGATTCCCGACATTCGGCCCAGGAAGTTCAACGCCGTGCGTTCGGCTGTGAGCAAGGCTCGCGCTGGTCCGTCAACATCGGCCAGGACTGCGCCGCGAGAAACTGTCGCCCCGTCTGTTGCGTTTGGAACGAACGTAATGTGCTCGCTCAGAGTAACCATCACGGCGCCGGCAACGTGCAGGCCGGCGACAACTCCGTCCTGTTTCGCAATTATGCGTCCGCGCAGCGAAGTGTTAGTGGGAACGATGCTGTTGGTAGTGACATCGCCTGTTCCGATGTCCTCGTCGAGCGCACGTTTTATGCAGTGGAAAACGTCGGCGGGGAGTTCAGCAGTCATTCTAGGGTTCTTGGTCAAAGCATATCTTGCAATGAACTCGTTGAGAGTTCAAGCGCCTCCTTGGAGTGCGGCGGCCTGGCGCCGCTTTCGTACGATCTTGCGCGATCGATAAC
>DASUPZ010000473.1:0-6085 GCA_036280855.1 Pyrinomonadaceae bacterium
TCGGTCTCCTTAATGTCTGGGGTTGTTTCTTCGACGCTTATCGCGGCTCTGAACGTGAAACACCACAAGCCGGGATGTTGTGACAGCTTATTTGCCGAGGACGACTATGCGCGCAATGCCCTGCAGATCCGGCCGAATTTCCAGCAAATGCCACGAAGTTTCCTTAACGAGTTCAGTGACGGCTTCACCCTGGTCAAAACCGATTTCCATCAGCAGATGCCCGTTCGGTTTTAGAAACGGAGGCGTTTCTTTGATTAAACGGTGAATTATCGTGAGCCCGTCGACGCCGGGTGAAAGCGCGATCAATGGTTCGTGATCTCTCAC
This sequence comes from Pyrinomonadaceae bacterium, assembly GCA_036280855.1. Taxonomy (GTDB): domain Bacteria; phylum Acidobacteriota; class Blastocatellia; order Pyrinomonadales; family Pyrinomonadaceae; genus PSRF01. The sequence goes on from DASUPZ010000473.1 coordinate 325, forward strand.
TTCGCGTTGAAGACCGGAAAGCATTGACGCGGATACGTACGGTGGATTCGATACTATTAGATCAAACTGATAAATACGCGGATCGAGTGCGTCAAGACAGTCGGAAACTGCAAACTCCACTCGATCTGAGACAGAAAACTTCGAGGCATTTAGCTTCGCGATCTCGAGCGCCGCCTGCGACTTATCGACGGCCACGGCGCGTGCTTGCTCGATCTCGCATAGCAACGTTACGGCAATACAGCCCGAGCCCGTGCCTACGTCACAAACAAACGGCGACGAAGCGCTAACTTCAATCGCCGCTTCAACGAGCAATTCCGTCTCCGGCCGAGGGATCAACACGTCCGGCGTCACGCGAAATTCGCGTCCAAAGAAATCCTGAACGCCCGTGATGTACTGGAGCGGCTCGCCCGCAGCGCGGCGCGCAACACTCTCTCGAAACCGCAAGAGGTCTTCTTCTGAAACCGGATCTTCCGCATGAGCGATGAGAAACGTTCGATCTTTCGCGAGAATAAATTCGAGCAGCGAGCCCGCTTCACGCCGCGCTTCGGGCACGCCCGCGTTTTGCAGGACCGCTGCGCCTTCTCGAAGTGCTTGAGAGATTGAAGCTTTCATAATCTTTAGCCGCGGATGACGCGGATCAGTGTAAATCCGATTTTCACAGATCCGCGTGATCCGTGTTTCGGGAAGGGCGCCGCAATTCAGCCTTTCTTCTTAACATAGAACGAGTCTCGTTCCTCCCGTGGCGTAGGACCCTCGGAGCCCCAAGCTCCGGGGGTTCCGCGTAAAAGGAGGAGGTTTAAACAACGTTTTGGCGCTCAGAGGTGGCCCCGATGGGAAGACTTTCAAAAAGTTGTCTTCTATTTGCCCTCAATTGGCTGGATGCTCAACTGACCCTGGTCTGGATCCAGTTAAACGTCGCTACCGAAGGCAACGCGCTCATGGCCCGTGTGCTGGACCACGGCGAGTTGTCGTTCCTCGGCGCAAAGCTCCTCGTCGGCGGTTTTGCTGCTTACATCCTCTATCGCTGCGCTCACGTTCCCATGGCGCGCCATGGTCTAACGATCGTGCTCGGAATCTACGCGTTGCTGATGCTCGTGCATGCGGCCACCGGCGCTGTCGCCCTCGGCCTCATTCTCTAATCAAAACGAAACTCGCCTTCGCTGTCCCGCGTTGTATAATCGGTCGCAACGGTGCCCGTACCGCAAGCATCCTACAAACCAAATGTGGGTAGCGAGAGCCTGAATCCGAAAAATTAGAGAGGGAAAGACGTTTTATGTATAAACTTTCCGCACGCCAAATTTTATTGATTGCGTTTATCTCAGGTTTATTTGCAGCCGGGGCAGTGATGATTGCAGAACGTATAAGTCATCGCTTCGAGCCGTCGGAGGCTGCGTTTACTACAACAGCTCCAGCGGGCATCGCCGATCCCTCTATAGCCACTGACGAACAAAACAACATCGAGGTTTACCGCTCTTTGAGTCCGGGCGTGGTGTTTATTCATTCAACTTCGTACGCGCGCGACTTCTTCGGCTATGTCGAACCGCAGGAAGGATCGGGCTCCGGTTCCATCCTGGACCAGCAGGGCAACATTCTCACGAATTATCACGTCATCGCGGGCGCACAAAAACTTTCAGTCAGCCTCGGCGGCAAGAAAGATTATCCGGCCGTTGTCGTCGGCGGTGATCCCGATACGGATCTCGCCGTCATTCGTTTGACGGAAAATCCCGCTGGTCCACTGACGGTCGTTCCGTTGGGCGACTCTGACACACTCGTCGTGGGACAGAAAGTGCTCGCTATCGGTAATCCTTTCGGTCTCGATCGCACGCTCACTACCGGCGTCATCAGTGGACTTGAACGACCGATTCGCGCTCGCAATAATCGTCTCATCGAAGGCGCAATCCAAACAGACGCCTCGATCAATCCAGGTAACTCTGGTGGTCCATTGCTCGACTCACGTGGACGCATGATCGGTATCAATTCACAGATTCTCTCGCCCTCGGGCAGTTCGGCTGGCGTCGGCTTTGCGGTTCCGGTTAGCATTGCAAAACGAGTCGTGCCGCAGTTGCTGCAAAACGGCGCAGTGCGTCGTCCCAAACTCGGCATCAACTCGCGCGACGTTGCGTTATTCCGCAACCAGGTAGATCTTCCGGTCGACGACGGCGTGCTCATCCTTCAGGTCGCTCGTGGCAGCGGCGCCGCAGCCGCTGGTCTTCGCGGCTTGCAGCAAACCGAGATGGGCGACCTCGAACTGGGCGATATCATCGTAGGCATCAACGATAACAAGGTGGGGAATTCAGACGATCTGTTCCGAATACTCGATAAGCATCAGATCGGTGAAACTGTTCAGGTTCACATCTGGCGAAACGGCAGAAGGATGTCGGTTCCGGTGCGCCTGATGGAGTCTGATTCGCGGCGCTGATCTGATGAAAATCAGGTCCCATGAACCAGACAACCCATTTCTTCAATTTGGGTTACGGCTGGCTTTGCAAACACTGTAGCGCGGAAGTCGCTGAAAAGAAGCTCAAGAATCAGCCCCCGGCGTTGGCGCGGTGGGTTGAAGAAGAGAGTTTCTGCGGCTTGAAATGCCCGCGCTGCGGTATTGATGAGTACGTTCAAAAGCCACGACAAGCCGCCGCCCAAAAGTATTAGCCCTCCTTGGAGGCGCCCATTGCTAAGCTGGTCCAAATTCGTCCTCGTAGTCTTTGAGGCTGCGCGTAATCACGTCTAACGCCTCGATCCGATCGTAAACGTCCACAATCTCCACACGCTTGTCCGGGTCGCCCGGCAGTTGTTTGTAACTGAGAAAGTAGTGTTTTAGACGATCGATCAATCCCTGCGGCACCTCATCGATTTCGTTGATCTGCCCGTATGCAAGGTCCTGCTCGAGCACTGCGATGATCTTGTCGTCAGCCTGGTTTCCGTCGATCATCCGCAGACCGCCAATCGGCCGCGCGTGCAGAAAGAACCCGCCGTACGCAAACGTCTTTTCCGAAAGCACGCAGATGTCCATGGGATCCTTGTCGCCTTCGATCCCAGGGCGACCGGTGCGTTGTTCGCACAGTTCCGCGACCTCCGGTCCGCAGTATGTTTGCGGTATGAAACCGTAAAGCGTCGGCGACATCGATGAGAAGCGCTGTGGCCGATCGACGCGCAGGTGACCCGACCATTTATCAAGCTCATATTTAACGACGTCTGTGGGGACGATCTCGATGAAGGCGTTGACGAGCTCCGGAGTTCTCGGGCCCGGTGTGACGCCGTGCCAGGGATGTGCCTGGAAGAGTTGTTTGTTCATTGCCTGATGATAAATGAGCCGCAAAAAGGCACAAAGCTCACAAAAAGTGGACCGCTAACATCTCTTGCTCTTATTTGTGAACTTTGTGCCCTTTTGTGGCGGTCTTTTGGGTTGTAAAATGCGCCGGATGGCTGCAAGTGCAGAAATCATTACCAGGCCTCTGGTGGGCGCGATTTCGTTGCGCTGGATTATCGGCGCGCGCGACGACCTGATCTGGTTTATCGGCTCCGTCGTTTCCAGTTATGCGTTGCTGATTTTGTATGTGAGCGGGATCCTTCCGCTCGTACCGATGGTTGCAATGTGGGCCATCCTGATCGACGCGCCACACGTTTTTGGCACTTTCTCACGCACTTATTTCGATCGCACCGAAAGAAAAAATCGCGCGCGACTGCTCTGGGGCTCGCTCGCGTTTTTTGCCATTGGCCCGATGATGGTGCTCGCAGGCGCCGGCTTCGTGTTTCTGTTTGTAGCAGCGTTGTGGGCTTATTACCACCTCGTCAAGCAGCACTACGGCTTCATGGTCCTGTACAAGAAGAAGAACGGCGACCTTGCGCGCGCAGACAACGTGCTCGATCGTGCGTTGCTGCTCTTTGCTTTCAACTATCCATTCGTGGAGTTTATCGCACGCGATCCGGAAGCGATGGCGCGTGTGCCGGCACTGTTGCGGGATGGCGTGAACGGTTTTTCGACATTGCTGCTCGCGGGTACGGTACTGGTGTTTGTTGTTTGGGTTGGACGACAGGTGCAGCGCTGGTTTACTGGCGAGCCGTTGAACGTGCCGAAGTATCTCTTACTGGCCGCGGCGATACCGATGCACTGGATCGTTTTGCTCACGCCGATGCCTCACAAGCCAATCGCGATCGTGGCGATACTGACGATTTATCACAACTTCCAGTATCACCGGCTGATCTGGTTTCACAACAAGAAATACACGTCGCGTGAGAAGTACGGCGCGGCAGAGTTAATTAGTCGAAGGCTAATCTTTTACATCGTGTTCGGGGTTATCTTCGGGGTGATCTACCAGGGGCCAAGACAGATCCTGAATAGTATGGGGCAATCGCAAGCGACTCAGCTTGGCATATCTTTTCTGTGGGGATATGCGTTTGTTCACTATTACCTGGATTCGAAGATCTGGCGCGTGAGAAGAGACCCGTCGGTAAGCACTGCTTTGAAAATTTAGCGCAGATTTACGCGGATTAATCCTCTCCGTGCTCGTCACCGTTGTAGTGGAGCACGGTTGATTCGTCATCCATCACAGTCTCCAGGTGCACCGGGCGGCCCCAGAGCGTGTGCACGTGCTCGAGTGCTTTGCGTGCGTATTTCATGTCGAGCTCGGTTCCCTCAAAACGGTGCTTCATATAAAGCTCGCGATTGCCGTTGTAATCACCATCCTCGACCTGCAAATACGGAAACCCAAAATTCGTCATGTTTGAAACAAGCTGGTCGCGAACTTTCTCCCAACGCTTCTCCGTAATCGTCCACTCCTCTTCTTCAACCAGCTCGAACACAAACAGGTCTAACTCTTCACACAACTGCTCAGTCAGATAATTGCGCAGGAACGAAACGTCGTTCTCGAGCTCACGCACTTCAAACATCTTGTCACGGCCTTCATTACCCGCGCGGTGAAACTTTTCACGCTCCTCTTCCGAAGGCTCGTTCCAGCGTCGCTCGATGTCTTCAAAGATCTTGTAACCCAGATAATAAGGATTCAACTGCCCTTTCTGTGGCGAAACGACGCCCGAGTGCAGATTTGCAAACTCGATGTGGTCGTTGTCACTGAGATCTAGCTCACGCATGATGCGCGCGTGCCAGATGCTGGCCCAACCCTCGTTCATGATCTTCGTTTGCATCTGCGGCACGAAATACTCCATCTCCTCATGGACCATGGCAATTGCGTCGCGTTGCCAGGCGGCGAGGGAGGGCGAGTTTTTCATGAGGTAGTAAAGCAGATCTTTTTCCGGCACACGGTCGCGCGGCTCTTTCCGAAGTTCATTCTCGGCTTCGTGCGTCTTTGCCAGCCTCGCCTCACGCTCGGACTTTTCGAGCAGCCAGAGATCATCGTACCGGCCATCCTTCGGACGCTGCTCGGCTCGTCGCCTTTCTTCCGCGATCGGGACCTCGCGCTTGATAAAAAAATACGGATCGATGTGTTCTTCGATCGCGAGCACGGCATCGAGAAAACGCTCGACTGTTTTGCGCCCGTGCCGAAATTCATACTCCATCATGCGCTGTGCGTGCGTCGAAACACTCTCGACCATGCGGCGATTGGTTTTTGAAAAGTAGGAATTGTTTTTGAAGAAATCTACGTGCCCGAGCACGTGCGCGATTACCATCTTGTTCTGGATCGGACTATTCGTCTCGAGCAGAAAGCCGTAAGCAGGATTAGTGTTGATGACAACTTCATAGATCTTCGAAAGTCCGAAGTCGTACATCGTCTTCATGCGGTGGTAAGTCTTACCGAAGGTCCAG
>DASUPZ010000474.1:0-4074 GCA_036280855.1 Pyrinomonadaceae bacterium
TCAGGTAGTGCGACACGTGCTCGCCGACGATTGCCAGATCTACGTGGTCCAAACCGGACTTTACGAAGGAGCAAATCTTCGCGCGCTTGCCGCCGAGCGTCGCATGGAACAATTGACCGAACAGACGGGCGGCGCAGTGTACCTTCCTAAAACGACTTATGAACTCGATCTCGCGTTTGATCAGATCGCTGCGGATCTTTCGCAGCAATATGTTTTGAGTTACTACCCGGCGGCCGAGCAGCGTGACGGTCGTTTGCACAAACTGGATTTACGAGTGAAGTCGAGAAATGATGTTCGCATCCGTTCGCGCAGAGGTTATTATGCACCGAAGCCTGCTGCGGCCTCCGCCTGGTAGCGAACGGTTTGACGAACGATGGAGAAGCTGATCGAGCAATTCCTCGAACACCTGCGTTACGAACGCAACGTCAGCGAACACACCTTACGCAACTATTCCAGCGACCTCGAACAGTTCGTTCATTTTCTCAACCCCGACGGAAAGAAAGCTCCAGCGATCGCGCAGATCGATCACCTGACGATTCGCGAGTGGATGGCGTCGCTTCATTCCGATCAAAAGAAAAAGAGCTCGATTGCGCGGAAACTCGCCGCGTTGCGAACGTTCTTTCAGTTTCTCGTGCGCGAGGGAATGCTGGAGATGAATCCGGCGAAGCTGGTTTCCACGCCGAAGTTGGAAAAGAAACTTCCGAAACATCTCTCGGTTGAGGATGCGATCAGGTTTATCGAGTCGCCGGATACGGAGACGGATCTTGGCAAACGCGATCGTGCGATGCTGGAGTTGTTGTATGCGACGGGTGTGCGTGTTGCGGAGTTGACGACGCTCAACATTTCAGACATCGACTTTCGTAATCAACTGATCCGCGTGACGGGAAAGCGAAGGAAGCAGCGCATTGTGCCCTTTGGAGATCCCGCGGGTGAGGCGATCAAGAACTATTTAACCGTACGCGACAAGTTTCTTTTCAACGCGCCGATTTCGAGGCGAGACGATGAAGCGCTGTTCCTCAACTACCAGGGCACGCGAATCACGACGCGCTCGGTAGGACGCATGGTCGACAAGTACATACTGCTTTGCGCAGGCATGCACAACATCAGCCCTCACGCGCTACGCCATTCGTTTGCTACACACCTGCTCGATAGCGGTGCCGATCTGCGCGACATCCAGGAGCTGCTGGGGCACGCTCGTCTTTCGACGACACAAGTCTACACACACGTCTCGATGGAGAAGCTGATCGAGGTCTACGACAAAGCCCATCCCAAGGCGTAATGATTGTGTTCAGAGTTCAACCTTTAGGTTGCACTCAAACAGCAACCTGAAGGTTGAACTCTGAACGTGGTAGTTAATTATAGTGTAGAGAATTCGTCGTCGCCGTTTGCGCTTTCGATTGCGGCCTGGCAGACGGCGTCGTAGCGTGCGGTGGGGAGGGCTTCGAGGCGACGCTCGTCAATGGGTTGGCCGCAGCGCCCGCAGATCCCGTAGCTTCCTTCGTCCATGCGCAAGAGCGCCTGATCGATGTCGGCAACGAGCTTCGAACTCTGCTCGCCGAGACGAAGTGCGATCTCTTTGTTCAAGTCCTGCACTGAGAGATCCACGCTGTCTTTGACGCCATCGTCGTAAAGCTCGAGCGCCGCAGCTTGATCCGTGCGGACCTGTTCTGTGTGTTGGCGTAACTGACTCAGTAAAAGACTTCGGAAGTGTTGAAGTTTTTCAGCGTCCATCTAAGTTACATGTGCGTCGCAAAACTCACGCATCCCTGGCTCCCCAAGTTTGTAGTGCGCGCCAGTATAACACTAGACATCCGCTTTTAATCGCCGGCCGAATCCGGCACGGGCTGGGAAATCTCCCCCAGCCTCGGTTTTGTAGACCTTGCGCGCTTCGCAATCCACGCACGCAGGCGGCGGATCGCGAGTGCTAATCCGGTGATAACAAGGAACGCGCCACCGAGCGAGACCAGCCCGGCGATGGTTTGTCCAACAATTCCAACAACCTCACCCGTGTGCGCGAAGCGCAGGATCGAACGAAGCTGGCGGCCGCGTGTGTAGGACGAAAAAGGTTCCCAGCGAACGACTTCTCCCGTTGTGCGATCCAAAACAAGTTGAGCGCGCTTCTGTGGCTGTCCGCCGGTGCCTCGATCGATATTGAATGTAAGAGGCGCAGACGCAGATGCCGGTAGCTGCATCGTGATACTTCGCCAGTCGCCTGCTTGTTGCTCCGCCTTGAGCCAGGCCGAGTCGAGATTGGCCAGGGATGGTGTCTGATTGTTTGTTGGCGGCGGCGCTTGATTAGCGCGCGGCGCCGGAGGAGTCTCACCTACGACGCGGTACACAAGATTCCCAGCCCACGTATACGAAATCACCACGGCCGACAACACGACGATGAATAACGGCGCAGCAGACCAGAAGCCGATGGTGTTGTGCCAGTTGAAATCGCGCGCTCTCGACGGTAGTCCGCGACGAAACCAGATGACGTTGCGCAGCGACTTTAGATTCCAGTTTCTGGGCCACCAAAGATAGAAGCCGCTCGCGACCAAAAACAGGAAGCCCAGATTGCTTGCGCCCGTGATTGCGCGAGCAACGTTCCGATTCTCACCCTTGGCTCCGAGCCAACGGTGCCACTCAGTTACGCTCCGGAAGAAGCTTCTGACCTTCTGCGATCCCTCGCCGAGAATTGTGCCGCTATATGGATTGAGAAACAGAGTCGTCTCACGACCAAAAGCGACCTCCGCCGGTGCTGAACCGTCTGCTTTGAGCGTCACGGCAGTTGGGTTTGTTCCGCGTGCTTCGCGAGCTTTGGTTATGAGTGTTTCAACTGGAAGACGACGTGTTTCCGGTGTGGCCGGGGCAGAGCGATAGTTGCGAGTGTCGGCCCACGAAGTGATCTGTTTTTCGTAGGTCAACAAGACTCCGGTAACACACATGTTCAGAATCACGAGACCCGCGATTACCCCGAGGGGCAAGTGACACCAAAAAATTATCTTGCGTAGCTTTTTCATGATCTATACGTCGGCCCAGCGGCGTAGCAGATTGTGGTAAAGGGAAGTGAGCTCCATGACGCTCGGATGATCGGGAACATCGGACGCCAGGCGTTGAATCGCAACGTCGAGATCGAAAAGGATCGTGCGTTCGCCGTCGTCGCGCACCATACTTTGAATCCAGAAGAACGACGCGAGGCGAGTGCCGCGTGTGATTGGACGAACGTGATGGAGACTCGAAGCCGGATAAAGAATCAGATCACCAGCCGGCAACTTTACCGAGTGAACACCGTAAGTATCCTCGACCACGAGTTCGCCTCCCTCGTACTCATCGGGATTGCTGAAGAACAGCGTCGCGGAAAGATCCGTGCGCACTCGATGCGGCGTACCCGTCACCTGGCGAATCGCGTTGTCAACGTGATTTCCAAACGATTGCCCGTTCTCATAACGGTTGAAAAGCGGGGGAAAAACTTTCAGCGGCAACGCCGCCGACATGAAAAGAGCGTTATTCTCGAGCGCAGCGAGAATAGTGTCGCCGAGTTTTTTTGCGTCGTCGTGATTTTCAGGTAGCTGGAGATTGTTTTTAGCTCGTCCGGATTGATGGCCAGCCGTGACTCGACCGTCGATCCAGTTATCTTTCTCGAGCAACTTCCGGCACTCCACCACCTGCTCACCACTCAGTACTTCTGGAATCTGAAGGAGCATGTGGTTAAAACCTGAAACTCGTGCTCAACATCGCGGCACGTCCTGGCCCAGGCACAATATGACCGCCGCCTATGCGATCGAAATAAAACTCGTCAGTCAGGTTGAAAATGTTGAGCTTGAGATCGATGTGCTTCGAAATCGGGTACGACGCCATCGCATCGAAAGTCCAATAGTCATTCACGAAACGCGTGTTGATGGTGTTGCCGAAGCGACGGTCGACAAATCTCGCGCCGCCTCCGAAATGAATACCGGATGGCAAACGATAGGTGGACCATATGTTGAAAGAATTCCGCGGCGTATTGACGAGTGTCTTTCCAATTTCCGCGGGATTGTTTGAGTCAACCGTGGTGCTGTCGAGAAGTGTGTAGCCGGCAAGCACCTGCCA
>DASUPZ010000475.1:0-10895 GCA_036280855.1 Pyrinomonadaceae bacterium
CACCACCGCCGCCCTGCTGCGCGAACGGATTAGCGTAATTGAATTTCGGCCGCGACGTGATGACGCCGACGACCCCTGCCTTCTCGAGACGCATGCCGAGCGTCCCCGTGCCGAGGGCGACGGTGTAGCCCGCGCCGGGAACTTTTGTGCTCAACAAATTCTTCTCGTCGAAGTACCAGCGCACCATGTGCGTGCCCGCGATTGGCCAGACGTTTGTCGCTTTCCAACGCTCCTCGCCGATCGTGAAATAGTAGAGACGCTTTTCTGAATCGAGCCCGGTGTCGATTCCTTTCAGATGGTAATCGAAGAAGCGCAGCCATTCGTACGACTGCATCGCGCGTAGCGACGCGGGCGTTTGATACGGACTCGCATTTTGCGTTGCGCCGTGGTTCCATGGCCCAATCACCGCGCGCTGGTGATTGTCGAGCGTCAGAAACGTTTTGATGATGGCGCCGGCGGTGCTCGCGTCGAACCAGCCGCCCCAGTTGTTGATCGCCACTTTCGATTTCTCGATCTGCGCGGCGTAGCTGTGAACACTCAGATCGTCGAGCGTGTAGCCAAACGAACGATCGTCACGGAACGTTGTGCGCAGCGCTGCATCGTAGACGTCGATGTTCTCGCCGCGACGCTTGATGGCTTCTTCGTAGAGTTTTTTGTCCACGTCTTCGTCCACGAGCTTGACGCCCGGGTTTGTATCAAGTTGCCGGTTCCCCTCGTTCCACGTTTTTATCACCCAGTCAGTAAGTAGTCCGCCGGGATACGGCGATTCAGCATACAGATCGAATTCGTAATGGCGTGGGATGACGGCTTTCACGGCCGGGTTCATCGTCGAGGCAAGCCAGAGCGCAGTGTTACCGGTATAGGAGCTTCCGATCGCTCCGACTTTGCCGTTGGACCACGGCTGCGCGACGATCCAGTTGACGACTTCGTTGTAGTCTTTCACTTCGTCCTGGCTGAACGGCGCTTTCCACACACCGAAAGAAGCGCCGGTGCCGCGTGCGTCGACGAAGACAGTGGCGTAGCCGTGCGCGGCGATGAACGTGTTTGGCTGCCCGCCCTCGCGTCCGCGCCAGTAACGCGTCATCGTCATGATCGCCGGCAGCTTTTGATCCGCGGGAAGATCCTTCGGCAGCATCAGGCTGACGGCAATCTTTACGCCGTCGCGCATCGGTAAATACAACGAACGCTGAACGAACTCCTTGAACTGCGGTTCGACATAGCCTTTGTATCGCTGCGGATCCTTGCCGGCGGGCAGTGATGAAAGCAGCAGATTGAGCTGATCTTTGTTCGTGGTTTGCGCATTAGCCGAGATGAGAAGGACTATTGTGATCAGTACAGACGCGATTTTTCGCATTGGATACTCCCGAGAGCAGCGTTTAGAGTTCAAGCTTTAGCTTGTCTGGAACAGCAGCCTAAAGGCTGAACTCTGAACAAGTAACACCACCGCGCGGACTTTGTAACTTCGCGAGGATTGACTTCCAGCGACAACAAATTGACGCAACCTGCCACGCGGATGTTAACTGATTCACATGAAGTTTTCGGTGCAGGCAAAAGCCGTCGACAAGATCGTGAAGCATGCCGCCACTCGCGGCGTTACTGCCGCCGCGCTCTACCACTCCGTGAACCTCGACCCAAACGTACTTCTCGATCCGGACAACCGCATCCCGTTCACGCAACTTGTCGATCTTTACGAGCAGGCCGCGCGACTCACCGGCGATTCAGACTTCGGACTACACGTCGGCGAAACCGTCAATCCAACTGTCTTCGACGTCGTCGGCTACTGCGCACTGAACAGCCCGACGCTCGGCGACGCCTTCGCACGCGTCGCACGTTACCATTCGATCTGGACTGACGGCGCCACGTTCACTCTCGAAGCCGGCGATAAAACAAGCACCATCGTCTACAAATATCTCGACCAGTCACTCACGCATCATCGCCAGGACGGCGAAATGACACTCGCCACTGTGACAACACTCTGTCGCAACATTGCCAGCGCAAACTTCACTCCCGCAGCGGTCGAGTTTCAGCACAACGCGCCGGACGACATATCGGAACATCAGCGGCTATTTAATTGTCCAATCGAATTCCGCGCGCCGCATAACAAGCTTCATTTCGATTCGAGCTATCTCTCACTTCCAATCGCGAAGGCCGATGCGAGTCTTTGCGTACTGCTCGACCGCCATGCGGAAGAGTTGCTGGCGAAGTTTCCGCCACGCGACTCGCTCGTCGAACAGGTGCGAAGCATCATCGCGAGTGAGTTGCGCGGAGGCGATCCCTCGCTCGAGCACATCGCGGATCAGTTACGACTTACACCCAGAACGCTACAACGAAAGCTGCGTGAGACGGGCACCTCACACAACGAGCTGCTTGACCAGATGCGCCGTCAACTCGCTATGCAGTACCTGCGGGAACGTGAGATGGCAATCTGCGAGGTGGCTTACCTGCTCGGCTTCTCCGAATCGAGCTCCTTCCACCGCGCGTTCAAGCGCTGGACCGGCCTGACGCCAAAGGAATTCAGGCAATAGGTCTATACACCTTTTTGGATCCAAGCCATCCCTGTCCAATCTCTCTGCATCATAGGCTCCGTCACTCAGATGTTCTCGCGCGGTCTCCTCCGCAGTCTGAGCGCCATACAACAGAGATCACGCTCGATCTCGAATCGAACCAAAGTGCAGGTGCTTTTCTAACGGCGACTTTGTTGCCGTAGTGTCTCGAAGTGTGCTCAACGCCAGACCGCGCACACAAACTACATAAGGAGAAATTCCCATGAACCGACTGCGTTTATCTGCGTCGCGCTTATCGGTCTCTTTGATCTTCCTCGTCATGCTCGGTGCGACTTCCGGTTCAGCTCAAACCGGTTCCACTCCGCCTGACGGTTGGGTCGTGCTGCCCGTTAGTGAATACGTTGCTCTCAAGCGCGCCGCCGCGCCGGCTGAACCGGAAGCCGCCGCGCCTCCCGTTGAAGCGACACTCAGTCGCATCGACTACGATTTGAAAGTTGACGGCGATCTCGCTACCGGTGAAGCCCGCCTTACTGTCGATGTAATCAAGGATGGCTGGGTACGTGTGTCGATACCCGATGGTCTGATGGTGCGCGATGCGCAACTCGACGGCCGTGCAGTGACACTCGCTGCGCGCACGTCAGACAAAGGCGCGAATGGCGCCGAGCTATTGTTGTCGAAAACAGGACGCTCAGTGTTGACGCTGAAGATCGTCGCGCCGGTGAAGACCGTAGCCGGAACGGACATCCTTCATCTGCCGGTAAGCAGTTCAGCCATCTCGCACGCGACAGTTGTGTTAGCACGACAAGGTGTTGACGTGCGAATCAGCGGCGGCCTCCTGCTCGCACATTCCGAGACGACAGATTCAAGCCGCTGGGTTGCGAATGGAAAAGGTGGTGAGCCACTTACCTTCGCATGGCGGCGAAGAGTTGACGACGATAAGGCAAAGCAACCGCTGAGATATCGCGGTTCAGTCACGCAGTTAATCGGACTCGGAGAAGACGCGACACAGATCAACGCTGAAATCGAAGTCGACGTGATGCAGGGAGTCGCGGATGAAGTTCGTGTGCAACTGCCGGAACAGTTAACTGTCAACCAGGTTTCAGGAGCGATGGTCGCTGACTGGGACGTCTCAAACAAAGAGCTCAAAGTCCTCTTTATCGAGCCCGTGCAGAAGACCGCGCGCTTCACGTTGACAGGCGAGCTGCGTATCCAACGCGCAGGTAAGCTCGATATCCCGCTCATTCGACTTCCCAACGCCGAACGCGAAACCGGCGGCGTTGGTGTTGAAGTGCTCGGCGCCGGCGAAATCAAAGAGCGCAGACCAATCGGAATGGAAGATGCCGAAGCGAGCGAGTTGGGCCAACTCATTTCAAATCGGCAGTCGCCGTCGCTCATCGCGTTTCGACTTCAACCTGCGGACGGAAAATCTCCGCGAACACTCGCACTCGACGTTGCTCGTTACACGCCGCAGGCAGTGCTCACTGCAAACATCGAAGAAGCACAGTACAAGACGCTGATCACGACTGACGGCAAGATACTCGTGCAGTCGCGCTTCGCAGTGCGCAACAACCAGCGAAACTTTTTAAAACTCACCCTGCCTGCTACCGCGGTGCTCTGGAGCGCATCGGTGGCAGGTCGTCCCATTCGACCGGGACGCGCGCCCGATGGTTCGTTCCTGCTCCCACTTGAAAAAAACCGCTCCGGCGAGGATGCACCCGCGTTCGTCGTCGAAGTTTCCTATCTCGATCGTGCGGCTTCATGGACCGACCGGGGCCGCACGCGAGTCTCACTCGTTTCAGTCGATCTACCCATCTCGAAATCGCATCTCTTGCTGCACCATCCGCCGTTGTTTCGCGTGACGCCTGTGCAGTCGGGAAATTTCCGCGTCTCGACTTACGCGGAACCGGAATCACAGGCACTGCTTCTGGAACCCGCTCCAACGACGAGCGAACAACAGCGCGCCGAAGGCGAGATCCCGGCGGACCACGCGGAAACTAAACAACTCGTCGCAAAACTTCGGGAAACAAAACGCGGCACACGACCGGCGCGCAATCGCCCGTTGCGTGTTGCCTTCCCACACTTCGGGCCATCGATCTTTCTGGTATCGGAGTTAACGGGAGAGAACCAGGTTCCCGCAGTCGAGTTTGACTTTCAACGTGACAGAAAGAGAGGCGACAAATGAAAGCAGCACTTTTGATTTTAATACTGGCGACCGCAACGGTGGGCCAACATCGCAACGCGTCGTCAACCGTTCCCCTACCGGCGACCGGTCCAACCGGCACCGTGACGCTTTCACTAAGCGAGTACAATCGCTTGATCGAGCTCGCCTCACACAAGCCGAAGACACTTGATGCAGTCCCGCTTTCATACGTGCTGTCGCGTGCGATCTTCAAGCTGCGCGTAGAGAACCAAACGCTTGTCGGCACTGTGGATATCGACGGCGCGTTGCTCGAAAAAGGATCGGTGATGACTCCGCTCACGACCGGCCTCACGATTCTCGAAGCCAAACAGGCAGGCAAGCCACTTCCGTTGTTGCGGAACGGAGCGGACCACGCTGCAATCCTGACCGGTCCAGGTCCGTTCGCAGTTTCACTCGGCGTCGCCACTCCTTTGACGATCGAAGCCGGGCGGGCATCGTTTACCCTCCCCGTGCCTTTTGCGAGCAGTTCGATTTTGAGTTTGGAGCTGCCGGGGAATCACGCGAATGTTAAGGTCGAGCCGGGTTTGGTGACGAGCCGCACAACGGCAAACGGAAACACCGTGCTCGAAGCTTCACTCGAGCCCGGCAAACCCACGCGCATCTGGTGGACCACGCGAGAGATTTCCGCGCCCGTCGCACAACGCGAGGTGCGTTTTCTTTCAGACGTGAAGACGGTAGTCTCTGTCGGCGATTCGCAGTTGCGACTCACGGCGCTTTGTGATGTGACGGTCATTCAGGGTGAAGCCGGCGAGTTCAAACTGCCTTTGCCGAAAGGATATGAACTGACGACTGCATCGGGAAGCAGTTTGGAGTCGCACGATGTATCGGGAGACGTGCTGACGTTGCGAGTGCACGATCCCGCGCGTCGTCATCACCAGTTTCTGATCGCGCTCGAGCGTACGAGTCAGGAGACTAAAGTTGAATCGCCAATGCTCGCATTCAGCGGCGCGCAACGCGAAACCGGAGAACTGCTCGTTGAAGGTATCGGTGCGATTGAGTTGACGGCGACTGAGTCCGGCGGACTGCGCCGCATGGACGTGAAAGAAGCCGGGGCCATCACGCGATCGCTTTCTCATCATCCGCTGCAGGCTGCGTTTCGCTACAACCGCCGCGCGACCGAGGCGCCGAAGTTGCAGCTCGAATGGAAACAGTTCCAGGATGCTGACGTGCTCTCAGCAGTCGCAGAACGCGCGACTGTAACAACACTCACGAATGCGGAAGGAAGATCGTTGACTGAAGTGACTCTGCACGTTCGTAATCACGCGCAGGCGTTCATGAAGGTTGAGCTGCCTGCGGGCGCGCAACTATTTTCCGCTGAAGTCGAAGGCGAACGCGTGAAACCGGTGCAGGGAACGGACGGCGATCGTGTTCCCCTCCTGCGCGCCGGATTGGATTCGTCGAAGCCTTACACCGTGTCGTTTGTGTATACGAGCTCGGGAGGGCAATTCGCGAAGAGTGGCACTTATGACATGGGCCTGGCGCGATTAGACATTCCGATCAACGTGTTGACGTGGGAAGTCTTGTTGCCCGAGCGTCTTCAGGTGAAGCAATTCGGCGGCAACGCGCTCGCGGCCGAACTCGTTCCTGCGGCGATGCAGACTGCCCTCGCTGGTGAAATAGACGTGGATCTGGCCCACTGGAATACGGTGTCTCAAATCGACCTCGGTTCACTCGAAACCGGCCAAGTTGGCGGGATCGTCGTGGACCCTATGGGCGCCATCGTGGCCAATGCCGAAGTCACGGTCACCAACACGCAAACCGGAGCGAGTTTCAACACCAGGTCAGACTCGGTGGGCCAGTGGCTGGCTTCCAGCATTCAGCCCGGCGCCGTGAAGATAAAAATCTCGGCACCCGGTTTTAAGGACACGGTGTATGACCTCGACATGAAGTCGCAACCGATTCGATTAGCAACGACACTCGAAATTGGAAATGTCGCGGAGACGGTCACGGTCACTGCTGACGGTGCTGCTATCAACAATTCCCAGTTTGGCAAGATTGAAGAGGAGCAACGCCAGGCTCGACTGGCCCAGTTGCACGCACCTTCACAGAACGTGTTCAACCTGCAGCGTCGTGTCGCGGGAATTCTTCCGGTGCGCATCGACGTACCGCGGAGCGGGAAGTCTTATCGCTTCGTGCGGCCGTTAGTGTTGGATGAGGAGACGAGGATCACGTTCCAGTACAAGTCGAAATAACGATCGAGGATTTACAGGATTATCTTGTTAATCATGATAATCCTGTAATCCTGTCAAACGGCTTATGCGGCGTACCAGAGCACCGCGAAATAGTGACACGTCGTTCCGGCAATCACGAACAGATGCCAGATGAAATGGTTATACCTCAAACGATGGGCTGCGAAGAACGCGAGACCGGCCGTGTAAGCAATCCCACCTGCGAAGATCAAAAGAATCCCCGGCAATGGCACGAGCTCGAACATGGGTTTGATCGCCACCAGCGCCAGCCACCCCATCAACACGTATAACCCGATCGAGATCCGCGAATGGCGCGTGCGCTTGATGATCTTCAAAGTGATCCCGACGATTGCAAGTGTCCAAACCGCCGCCAGCAACGACCATCCCCACGGGCCACGTAAAACTCCGAGCGCGAAAGGCGTGTACGTGCCGGCAATCAGCAGAAAGATCGCAGTGTGATCGAAGAGCCGGCACCAGTATTTCGCAGCTTCGTGGGTCATCGAGTGATAAAGCGTCGAGGCGAGATAAAGCAGGACCATCGTCGCGCTAAATACGCTGACGCCGATCAAAAACCGCGCACTGCCTGCCCGCATCGCAGAAAGCACCAGCACCGGAACGGCTGCGAGTGCGAGCAATAGACCCAACCCATGACTGATGCTGTTTGCGATCTCTTCCCTCGCCATGGACCGCATTCTAGGCCACGGATCTTCACGAAGCAACACAATTCAGGTATTGTCGCAGCCGATGGAGCTCTGGGAGCTGTTTATCCTCTTATTGGTCGTCGGACTGGTGGTTTCCGCAGTTGTGCTCCCACCTGTCGCGATTGTCCTCATCATACTTACCCGCCGGCGTGTCAGACAGCTTGAAGCTCTGTTGATCGAACAGGTTGCGACACCCAGGCCGGCAAGAGCACCCGCGCCCGCGCCTGAACCAGCACCGGAACCAGAGCGAGAACCAGAACCGCCGCGCGTCGTCTGGCCAACGCCGGAGCAGGCACCACCACCAGCGCAACCCGAACCGCCGCCCCCTGACACAACGCCGCCACCGAGGCCCGCTGCGGCGCCTTCGCTAAATGCATTCGAGATCGAGTCGATCATTGGTCGTCGCTGGGTTGGTTGGGCCGCGATCGGTTTGATTCTCTTCGCCACTGCCTTCTTTTTGAAGTACGCGTTCGACAATCGCTGGATCGGGGAAGTTGGCCGAGTGGCTATCGGCATCACGTTTGGCATCGCAATGTCGCTCGCGGGTTTCCGGTATCGAAAGAAAGGCTGGCGCGTCTTTTCACAGATCCTGACCGCGGGCGGCATCGTGCTGCTTTATCTCTCGACGTATGCGGCGTTTGGTTACTACCACCTCGTCGGTCAGAAAACTGCATTCTTCTTCCTCGCGATCCTGATCGCCGAAGCAGCCGCGATCGCGCTGATCTACAACGCTCCGGCGATTGCGATCATGGCGCTCATCGGCGGCTTTCTCACGCCCGTGCTGCTGCATTCAGGCCGGGATCAATATCGATCGTTCTTCATGTATCTCATCGCACTCGACGTTGGCGCTCTCGCTCTTCTCAAACACTGGCGTGGTTTGAGTTCGGTCGCTTACTTCGGCACCCAGGTTCTTTTCTGGATCTGGTACGACGAAAACTATCATCACCAAAAGCGCCCTGCCGTACTTATCTTCCAAACCGCAATCTTCCTGATCTTCCTGTTGGCCCATCTCATCCGGGAACTGTTGGGGCGCGGCCTTGCAACCCTCGAAGACGCAGTGCTTGTCGTGGTCAATCCGTTCGTGTTTTTTGCCACTGCTTATCACCTGCTCAATCCGACGCATCACGACTGGATGGGCGCGTTTGCGATCGGCATGGCGCTGATCTACGCAGGCGCCGCGGAGATCCTGTTGCGACGCAACGTGCGAAGTCGTCGCGAGATCCTGTTGCTGATCGCCGTCGCGCTGACGTTTGTGACGATCGCGATACCGATTCAGCTGCGTTCCAACTGGATCACGATCGCGTGGGCGGTGCAGGGGCTGGTGATCCTCTGGGCCGCACTCGAAATCCGATCTGCGCGTTTGCGCACGCACGCGTTTGCACTTTTCGCGCTTGCATTTTTCAAGCTGCTCTTCTGGGACACTCCTTACGGATATCGCCCAACGTTCATTCCGATCTTCAACCGCTATTTTCTCTCGTCGCTGGCGGTGATCGCCTGCTTTCTCGGCGCGATTTACCTGTTTGAAAGAGCAAGTAAGAGAAAACTGTTCGAGCCGGGACTGCCGCAGATCGTGATCGGCCTGGCTGCAGTTCTCGCGTTCTGGTACGTGATTTCGATCGAGACACATACTTACTTCACTGGCCGTGCCATCGCAGCGAGAGACGGAGCAGGCGCCTCGCATGAAGGATGGTTGGGCCAGATGGCGCTCTCGGTTGTATGGGCAACTTACGCCGGTGCCCTCGCTGCAGTGGGATTCGTTCGACGCGTGGCGGTGATTCGCTGGGCGGCGCTCGTGATTTTTGCGGTAACGATAATCAAGGCGATGCTCGTCGACATCGCCGGGCTCGAGCAACTCTATCGAATCATCGTGTTCTTTGTTCTCGGCATACTGTTACTGGCAGTCGCGTGGGGTTACCACCGCGCATTTCATTCGCGGGAGTCAACAAAATGAGGCGTTTGATATTCACGATACTCGCAGCCCTCGTGTTTGTCGTTTCAGTTTACGCACAAACGTCACTGTCGCTGTGGCCCTACTATGTTGAAGTCAGGCCACGGCAAAGCTCGCCGGGTTTGTATGAAGTGCTGGTGCCGCTCGAGGTGATGGACAAAGCACGGCCCGATCTGGCAGACCTGCGTCTCTACGATGGCGCCAACCGCGAAGTGCCGTATGCAATTCGCATACGAAGAGAGGTGGACGAGAAACGCCAGATCCAGGCACGTCTCTTCAATTACGCGCTGGCGGGTTCGGGCACCAGTGAAGCTTCGGTTGATCTCGGTGACAATCCGGGTGAACACAATGAAGTCGAGATTGACACTGACGGATCGAATTTCAGGCGACAAGTGGAGGTCCAGGGAAGTGATTCAGGCAGTGAATGGAAGACGCTGACCAGCGACGGAATGCTGTTTAGTTTTTCGTCTCAGAACAGCGCGGCGGAATCGACGGGCGTGCAGTATCCCGTGAGTCGTTATCGTTACCTGCGCGTGCGTGTGCAACGCGATCCGGTAGCAGACAAGGAAGCGCCGCGCATCTCGGGAGTAAGAGTGTCGTTGGCCGTGCGCGAGAAGGGCATGTTTTCGACGTGGCAGGTGGAGGTGCCGTCTTATCAACTGCTGCGCAACCAGGGTGCGCATGCATCGATCTGGACCATCGACCTCGGTGCTCGCGCGCCGTGCGATCGGCTGCGACTTCAGTTTAACGAGCCGTCGTTCTCACGGCCGTTTCAGGTTGAGGCGATCGACGATCCGCAAAACGTGCGTTTGATTGCGACGGGTGAGTTGCGACGACACGTTGGTGACGATCCTCAGCGTCCCCTCGAGATCACGTTTAATGGTGAACAAGTTGTTCGCAAGATCAGACTTCAGGTTACTGATTACAGCAATCCGACTTTGAACATCTCCTCAATCGAGGCGAGTGCGCCCGCGCGGCAGCTCTGGTTTGAGTTGAAAGCGCCGGCGTCGCAGCCGTTGCGACTCTTCTTCGGGAACTCGAAAGTGGAGGCGCCGCATTACGACTTCGAGAAGCAGCTGCCGATGCGAGACTTATCGGCGCCCGGTGAAAGCACGTTGGGTGAGGTGACCGGCAATCGTGAATACCAGCCGGAGCCGCTGCCGCTTACCGAACGCGCTCCGTGGCTGATCTACATCGTGCTTACCGCGTCGAGTATCGCGCTTGGCTTCGTTCTCTTCAGCCTCGCACGAACCGCGACGCGGGTAGGCGCGCAACAACAACCTTCGGATTAAGCCTTGGAGTGCGGCGGCCTGGCGCCGCTTTCATATTCGATCTTTTGTGATCGAGTACCAA
>DASUPZ010000476.1:0-10405 GCA_036280855.1 Pyrinomonadaceae bacterium
CACGACATGCTGCACGAAAAGCCAAAACTCTCGATCGAAGACTTCCGCCGCGTGTTGGGAGACGTTTACTCGATCGCCGGTGTGTCGTTTGCTCGCGAGGCAATCAAACTGCTGCGGCCAAAGTTGACGCCGGCTGATGAAAAGTTACGCGCCACGCTCGATGCATTTGAAAAGTGGGATGGTCGAGCCAACGCTGAATCCACCGTGGCGCCGATCGTTGCGCAGATGCGCGCCGCTTTTCGATCGAAGATCATCGGCGGGGCGCTTGGTCCGGATCTGGCGAGAAGCTTTCAATGGGCCAACTTCGATACGACCCTCGATCGAATTCTAAAGGACCAGCCGGCGAGCTGGTTGCCGAAAGAGTTTTCAAGCTATGCGGATCTGATGCGCGCGTCATACGACGATGCGATCCGGAATTTGACAAACAGTCTTGGTGCGGATCAGGCAAAATGGACCTGGGGCGACATGGTGAAGTCGCGCTTTCCACACCCGCTTGGCGGTGCGCCGCTGATTGGTGCGATGTACACGATTCCGCCCGTTCCGCAAAACGGCACCGGCGGTTTACTTGGAGCAACGGTGAATGTCGGCCAGTCGGTGTCGATGCGTCTCATTGCGGATCTCAGCGATTGGGACAAGAGTCAGCAACAGATCACGCCGGGCGAATCAGGTTTGCCGAAGAGTCCGCACTGGAGCGATCAGCTTGCAGACTGGCGCGCCGTTACGCCACGTGAGTTTCCGTTTACTCCGGCCGCAGTTATGAAAGCGGCGAAAGAAACGTTTGTGCTCGAACCGGGTAAATGAGCCGCGGATAGACGCGAATAAACGCGGATAAGACAGTGAAACAGGTATGGCGCGTGTTCTGCGCGGTGGAGCTACCGGATGAGGTGCGTCGGGAATTGCAGAGCCACGTTTCGCGGTTGCGTGAAGCGGTGCCTGATGTGGCGGCGAGCTGGAGCCGCGTGGAGAACGTGCATCTGACGTTGAAGTTTTTTGGCGACGTCGAGGTCGAGCGCATCGATGCGATTTCCGCTGCTGCTTCACGCACGGTTGGAGAGTTTTCAACTTTTCCGATCGGGATCGGCGGAACGGGAGTGTTTCGGCCCAGCCGGCCGCAGGTACTTTGGATCGGTGTTAGCGATCCGGCGGGTAAACTGTCTGCCTTGCAAGAAAAGTTTGACAACGAAACCGCGGATTTTGGGAAAGAGGATCGCGCGTTTCGCCCACACTTAACGATTGCACGGATCAGAAGACCGGAAGGCGCCCGGCATCTTGCTGACGCTCATTTAAAGATGGAATTCAAACCCATCGAGATAACACTCAATGAAGTGATCGTCTTCCGCAGCGAACTCAGCCCGAAAGGCTCACGCTACACACCGATTTCCCATCATCCGATCCGTGCTTAATCCGATTGTGAAAATCCGCGTTAATCCGCGGCCGATTTACCGCGGTAGTTCCCGCGGACGCGGCGGCGGTGGCGGCGGTTCCTTATCGTCTCTGTCCCCGGTCTGCGACAACACTTCCTTGATTGCCCCGATACTCGACAGCATCGCCGAAGTCTCAACCGGCATGAAGATCACTTTTGAATTGTTGGTCCGCGTCATGTCTCGCAAACTTTCGATGTACCGCACCGTGATCAGATACTGAGCTGGATCACCACCGGGAACTGATTGCGCAATTCGATTGAGCGCCTCCGACTCTGCCTCAGCATTCCGCAGACGCGCCTGCGCCGCGCCTTCCGCCGCGAGTATCGCCGATTGCTTTTCACCTTCAGCACGTGTCACCGCCGCCTGCTTCTCGCCTTCAGCGCGTGTGATCGCCGCCTGCCGATCGCCTTCAGCCTGTAACACGAGCGCGCGGCGGTTGCGTTCGGCAGTCATCTGCTTCTCCATCGTGATGCGCACGTCTTCGGGAGGGTTGATATTCTTCACGTCGACGCGCGTCACCTTCACGCCCCACTTGTCGGTCGCTTCATCCAAAATCACGCGCAGCTTTGCGTTGATCTGATCGCGTTGCGAGAGCGTGTGGTCCAGGTCCATCTCACCCATCACCGCGCGCATACCCGTGATCGTCAACTGCACGATTCCGCCAACCAGATCGTTGATCTCGTAAACGGCTTTGATGGGATCGGTGATCTGCCAGTAGACGACGGAGTCGACGTGGATCGTCACGTTGTCGCGCGTGATAACGGGCTGTGGTGGTAAGTCGATGTACTGCTCGCGAAGATCGATTGAAGTCAGGCCGGGACGTGCATTGGTCCAATAAACGGCGCGGGGCTTGTCGAGAAACGGGACCAGGAGGTTGAGGCCGCTGCTGGCAACTTTATCAAACCTTCCGAGGCGCTCGACGAGCATCACTGTCGCCTGCGGCACGATCCTGATCGTCTTCGCCGCGATCACCAGCAACACCAGTGCGAGAAAGCCAAAGAAGAGAAAAGCCAAAGCTGAAACCGGTTCCATAATCCGCATCCCTCCACAAGTTAACGAGATTATATATCGGAACCGGCGTATCTGCGTGGGTTATAAACCCCGCTGCACGATCTCCGCCACTGTTAGGACCATCTCTTCGGCAAAAGGTGGGCCCACGATCTGCACACCGATGGCTAGTCCTTCCTTCGATTTTCCCACCGGGACAGTGACAACCGGGAGGTCGAAGACGTTGAAAGTTTGCGCATAACTGAACGCTCGAAACGTTCCAACCGTGGTCCCATCAACAGTGACTTTCAACGTGTCGTGGGCAAAAGCGGGCGTCGAGCCCACAGGAGCGATAATGATCGGCGTTGTTTCCATCCAGTGGAGTAATTCTTCGCGGAGACGGTCGCGCTCCATCCAGTTTGCGATGTATTCGTCTAACGTTGGCGGCGGAATTTCATCCGCGGTTCGCAGTCTCCAGCTTACGAAAGAACCTCCCTCATGTTCCCGTCCGGCATAAACTTTCCTAAGCTGGACCACGGATGCACGCGAAAACAATTTCAGCCACAACTCGTTTCCACGTTCGACATGCGGTGGCCGCCTTTGTGCAACTTCCAATCCCGTATCTGCTAAAACCCTCGCAGCCGCTTCCACGGCGCGTGCTGTCTCCATCGTCACCGGCGCAACACCATCATCCGTATAAAATCCAACCCGCAATCCGCTAACATCCGCGTTCATCCGCGTACCACTTAGCGCATTGAACAGCAGACGCAGGTCGCCCGCAGTGCGCGCCATTGGCCCAACCACCGCACCAAGCGAATATGGACCACTGCTCGGTGGAAACTGTCCTTCACCAGGCACGCGACCCGTCGTCGGCTTCAACCCCGCGATCCCACAAAAGTGCGCAGGTATTCGAACCGATCCCGCGAGATCACTCCCCAGTCCTCCCGCCGACATACCCGTAGCAATAGCAACCGCTTCCCCACCACTCGACCCACCCGGCGTCAATCGCGGATCTGAGGGATGATTGGTGCGGCCAAAAACCGGATTATCGGCGTTGTAATCCATCGCCATCTCTGCCGCATTCGTCTTCCCGATAACAATCGCACCCGCGGCTTTCAAACGTGCCACTGCCGGGGCGTCATGAAGAGGCACATGATCGGCACGAATCGCGGAACCACTCGTCGTTCGAATCCCGGCAGTCTCAATCGTGTCCTTAATCGTGACCGGCACTCCGTGCAAAACCCCGGCAGCCTCGCCACGCATCAATGCATCTTCAGCTTTTCTTGCGCTCTCCAACACATCCGGCGCCAGAGTCACAATTGCATTCAGCCGCGGATTCAGCCGTGCGATCTGATCGAGATGCGCCTGCACAACCTCGACCGGCGAAACCTTCCGGTTGCGGATCAGATCAGCCATCTCCCGGAGAGGCCGAGTGACAAGTTCATTCATATGTAGTGTTTGCTTCGGACGAGCAATTCATAATGTGTAGTCTTTGCTCCGGAGGAGCAAAATGTTTATAGCACGCAACCACAAAGCTTCGATCGCTCCGTCAGGAACGACATGTGGTGCCTATGGCTCTAAATAAACATGGCGCTCCTAACGGAGCGCGGTCAAACTTTTTCGATGGGCTATAAACATGTTGCTCCTCTGGAGCAAAGAACCTCTGTTTTGCTTTTCGCGAACTTCTCAATATAATTCAATTGCTCTGTATAGACTCATTAACAACCTGCCTGACATACATCGACTCGGGTCGATGTCACAGCTTTTCGGCAAAGGAGTGCATTCTTGGCTATTCGTTTGAGCAGGACTTTCATCCTGCGCAAGCTGCATCAGCTTTCCGGAATCTTCCCTCTTGGAATTTTTCTTTTAGAGCACTTTTACACCAACTCAAAAGCGCTTGGCGGCGCCGCCGAGTTCAATAAAGCCGTCGACGACCTGCAATCCATTCCCTACATTCTGTTTGTCGAGATCGGCGGCATCTTTATCCCGCTGATTTATCACGCCGTTTACGGCCTCGTGATCACGATGGAAGCGCGGCCAAACAACCTCGCGTATCCCTATTCGCGCAACTGGTTTTACCTGATTCAACGAATCACCGGAGTCATTCTATTCTTCTTTATCTTTTTTCACGTGCTCAATTTCCGGTTCGGCATGATCCCCGGACTGAACACGATCTCGGTTGCCGATAGACCCGATCTCGCATTCGACATCGTTTCGCGCGAGTTTCGCATGATTCCGATCTTCATCATTTACATGATCGGCATCACTGCCACTGTGTGGCACCTGGCGAACGGCATCTGGTTGTTTCTCGTCGACTGGGGCATCACGATTGGTGAGCGCGCGCAACGTTTGACCGGTTATGCGTGTATCGCTTTTGGCGTGGTGCTGCTGCTCGTCGGCATCAACGCCGCAGTCGCGTTCATCCGTCCAGGCGGATTGTTAGGAGGAATTATTCATTAATGGCCAGTAACGGAATGAAGATCGCGATTGTCGGTGGCGGTCTCGCAGGACTCGCAGCCGCAATGAAGATCGCGGAAAGCGGCTACGCGGTCGATCTCTTTTCAGTTGTTCCCGTGAAGCGCTCGCATTCTGTTTGCGCGCAAGGCGGCATCAACGGCGCGGTCAACACCAAGGGCGAAGGCGATTCGACGTGGGAGCACTTTGACGACACCGTTTACGGCGGCGATTTTCTCGCTAATCAACCGCCCGCGAAACTGATGTGTGAAATGGCACCCGCGATCATCTACCTGTTCGATCGCATGGGTGTTCCCTTCTCCCGCACGAAAGAAGGTCTACTCGATTTCCGTCGCTTCGGCGGCACGAAACATCACCGCACCGCGTTTGCAGGAGCGTCAACCGGCCAGCAACTTCTCTACGCGCTCGACGAACAAGTCAGACGCTGGGAGGTGTCAGGAAAAATCAGGAAGTTTGAACACTGGGAGATGCTTTCGCTCGTGCTCGACGACCACCAGGTTTGTCGCGGGCTCATCGCGATGGATCTCCAGACACTCGAACTGCGAGCGTTTCCCGCGGATGCAGTGATCATTGCGACAGGTGGTCCAGGTTTGATCTTCGGGAAATCGACAAACTCGATGGTCTGTACCGGAAGCGCCGTCTCGGCCTGTTACCAGCAGGGCGCGAAGTATGCGAACGGCGAGTTTATCCAGGTCCACCCGACGTCGATTCCGGGCGAAGACAAGCTGCGACTGATGTCCGAAAGCGCGCGCGGTGAGGGCGGGCGTGTTTGGGTGCCTAAGAAGCAGGGCGACACCCGGGCGCCGTCTTCGATTCCCGAGAACGAGCGCTTGTATTTCCTGGAGGAGAAGTATCCGGCTTACGGAAATCTCGTGCCTCGCGATATCGCGACGAGAGAGATCTTCCAGATATGTCTCGACGGCCTTGGCATCGGCGGTGAGAACCAGGTTTATCTCGATCTGACGCACATTCCCGCTGAGACTCTCGATCGAAAGTTGGGTGCGATTCTCGAGATTTACGAGATGTTTGTCGGCGACGATCCGCGTCACGTGCCGATGCGAATCTTTCCGGGCGTTCATTATTCGATGGGTGGTCTATGGGTCGACTTCGATCAACGCACAAACGTTCCCGGACTGCTCGCCGCAGGTGAATGCGACTATTCGATTCACGGCGCGAATCGCCTCGGCGCAAACTCGCTTGTCAGTTGTGTCTTCGGCGGGTTCGTCGCCGCACCGGCTGCGATTGAGTATGCGAAGAACGTTGAAAGAAACGGCGCCGATGGTTCGCGTATTTACGATCAGGAACTGAAGCACCAGCAGGAAATCAACGATCGTCTCGTTAAGCAGAGTGGCACCGAGAATCAGTACGTCCTGCACCACGAGATGGGCAAGTGGATGACTGACAACGTCACAGTCATTCGTTACAACGAAAAGCTCAAGGCCACTGACAATAAGTTGCTGGAGCTGATGGATCGTTACAAACGAATTTCGATCAACGATTCGAACCTTTGGGCCACGATGGCGCTGCCGCACGCACGGCATCTCGACAACATGCTCGAGCTTGCGCGTGTGATCACTCTCGGCGCGCTGAATCGCAACGAGTCGCGTGGCGCACACTTCAAACCGGAGTTTCCCGATCGCGACGACGAAAACTTTTTGAAGACTACGATCGCGGAGTTTTCCGGTGAAGGTCCGGTTTTCTCGTACGACCCGGTTGATGTTTCACTGATCCAGCCGCGCAAGCGCGACTACAGCAAGGGCAAGAAGGAAACGGCAAAGGCCTAGATTTATTTATGTCAGCAAATCGAAAGACAGTTGAGATTCACATCCGGCGGCGCGCGAACCCTGATGCGCCTCAGTACTGGGAAGAGTTTGAGATTCCGTATCGTCCGAATCTCAACATCATTTCCTGCCTGATGGAGATTCAGAAAAACCCTGTGAACAAGGCCGGACAAGCTACCACGCCGCCCGTGTGGCACATGAACTGTCTCGAACAGGTGTGCGGCATCTGCACGATGGTCATCAACGGCCGCGCGCGGCAGTCGTGCTCCGCACTCGTCGACAAGTTAGACCAGCCGATCAAGCTCGAGCCGATGTCGAAGTTTCAGAACATCCGGGATCTCATCGTCGATCGTTCGCAGATGTTTGATCACCTTCGTCGCGTACACGCATGGATCGAACTGGACGGCACGCACGATCTTGGACCAGGGCCGCGCATGGACCAGGAAGACGTGCAGGAGCGTTATGCTTATTCGCGCTGCATGACGTGTGGCTGTTGTTTGGAGGCGTGCCCGCAGTATGACGGCAACAACTACATTGGTCCCCAAGCGATCGCGCAGGTGCGTTTATTCAACATGCACCCGAGCGGCAAGATGACGCGCAACGAACGTTTGGAAGCGATCATGCAGGAAGACGGAATTACAAACTGCGGCAACGCGCAGAACTGCGTGCAAGCGTGTCCGATGGGTATCCCGCTCACACGCGCGATTTACGAAGAAAACCGCGAGACTGTGATGCACGGTCTACTCGGCTGGCTCAAGCACTGATCCGCGTTTATCTGCGTTCATCCGCGGCTCAGATTCCGAGAACATCGACGAGTTCCTGGACTGCTGACGCGCTCTTGTGAAGCGCGATCCTCTCCTCGGCAGTCAGGTTGATTTCGATGATCTGCTCGAGCCCGCGTGCGCTGAGTTTGCACGGCACGCCGACGTAAAGTCCGTTAATGCCATACTCCCCTTCCAGATAAGCAGCGCACGGAAGAATCTTCTTCTTGTCTTTCAAAATCGATTCCGTCATCTCGACGGCCGCCGCCGACGGCGCGTAGTACGCGGATCCAGTCTTCAACAAGCTCACGATCTCTGCACCGCCGCCTGCGGTTCGTTTCACGATCGCGTCGATCGTTTCTTTAGGCAGCAGTTCGGGAATCGGAATTCCCGCGCAGGTCGAAAAGCGCGGCAGCGGGACCATCGTGTCGCCGTGTCCGCCGAGAACGAACGCTGTGACGTTTTCGACTGAAACGTCGAGGGCTTCGGCGAGGAAGCAACGCATGCGAGCGGAGTCGAGCACGCCTGCCATTCCGATCACGCGATGCTTCGGAAAACCGGAGCGGCGCAGTGCGACCTGGCACATCGCGTCGAGCGGATTCGACACGATGATCAGGATCGAATTGGGCGAACGGCGTACGGTTTCATCGACCACCTGGGAAACGATGCCGGCGTTTGTTTTGAGCAGATCGTCGCGGCTCATTCCCGGCTTCCGCGCGAGTCCGGCGGTGATGATTACAACGTCGGAATTGTCTGTTTGATCGTACGTGTTGGCGCCGATCATACGAACGTCAAAACCCTCGATGGGTGCGGCTTGTGCCAGGTCCAGGGCCTTGCCCTGCGGCACACCTTCAACGATATCGACGAGCACGACGTCGCCGAGTTCCTTTGCAGCGAGCCAGTGTGCAGCAGTGGCGCCGACGTTCCCCGCGCCCACAACAGTAATCTTCTTTCGCGCACCCATGTGGTTTCTGTTTCCTTTGATTAAGAATGTAGGATTTGAAGAGCGCGAGTTTACAAGCCGGCCTGAGAGAGTGTCTAATCGGTGAATTTCAGATACGCGACATGAACGATGACGAGTTGGACAACCCTTTTCCGGAACCGGTAGAGATCGAGATCACTGACGTCTTCGATCTGCACACGATTCCGCCCCGCGATGTGAAAGTGGTGGTTGAAGAGTACCTGCGGTTGGCCCACGAGAAGGGCTTCAGGGTTGTGCGGATAATTCACGGTAAGGGTATCGGAGTGCAACGCGAGATGGTGCGCTCGATCCTCGCGCGCACACCATTCGTTTTCGACTGGTCCGACGCCCCACCCGAAGCAGGCGGCCTTGGCGCCACGGTCGTGCGGTTTCACTCTGATCGAGGTTGACGATCGAACACGAACGCAAAGCGCTTGCCGATGTACGTGCGTTGTAACGACTGGCTCAGCCGCCACGCGCCCGCGTCGATTACGAAGTGGGCCATGGTGGCGCCGATAGTCGCGCCAATAACGAAATCCACGATTCTAATCAGCGTTCTATCCGCGGCTAAATACTCAATCGTTTTCAACTCGATCGCTCGATAGAAAAGCAGGCCGAGCAAGACGGTGATGGCGATCAGTTTTATGGCATTGCCGATTTGCAATCGCCGCTGTTCATTACGCGGATCGAAGTTGAGCGAAACGACGGTCATGAACAGGATGTACTGCACGCCGTGCGCGATGGCGTAGCTGAAGAACGCCACGTTCATGTCCGTAGACAGGAACACCGGTAGAAAGAAGCACACGAGCGTGAAGTAGAAGATTGTCAGCAACGGCGTCGTGAGTTTCCAGTTGCGGACGTAAACCAAAATGCTTACGAGCAAAATCAACACGAAAGCCACGGCGCCTACGCGATACAGAACATCGAAGAAGCCGTGTAAATAGGCGGGCGCAACGGCGGTTCCGAGGATCTTGAACGTTCCGATGATTCCGCAATATGTTCCGAGCTCGATCATCGTCCGCTCATACTTGCCCGGCGCGACGCCGCGTGTCCCGATCGAGACAAATGAGTAGATGCCCGTGTTCTGGCGTCCGTAATGAAACGCCTGCCAGGCCCAGTAGATCAGGAGGGTGTACGCCTGAACGATCGTGCTCGCGAAGGCAAAGAGAAGACCGGTGGCGATCGTGAGGACGATCGGGAAATAGACGTAACGCGCTTTGTGTTTGCGGATGATCTCGGAGAAGTCTTTGTCGAGGTAGAAGAAGAGCGTTGCCGGGACGTGCGCCGTGCCAAGGAATAACAGCAGCGTGCGTGTGCCGGCGAATCCGTACATTGAAGTTTCGAGTCGTGAACTCAGAAGAAAGAACGCCATCGGCAGCCATGTCGCGAGTAGTAACGAGACGAGGAAGACGGGTTTGACGTGTTGCACCCACGGCGCAGCGACTGATCGATCGCGCTGGAGATCGTGGGCCAGGATTGTTGAGGGTTCGTTCATCTTGAAAGTCAGTCGCGAGCCAGGAATTGTGGATCGCGCCAGTCCCAGAGTCGTTCCGGATGTTCGTCGATGCTGACGGGTCGCGCGTTCCACATCTGCGTTGCCGGCGAGTTTGCTCCACGCGCGTGGATGAAGATGCCGGCGGCGAGCAACACCACTCCGAAAATGACCTCTGCCTTATAAACCGGCCCGCGCTGCTCGCTCGCTAACAACATCGCCTGCACACCCATTATCGCCAACAACACGAACCACGGGACCACATCAGTCAGAAATCTCGGTCCGAACGAAAACCCGGCCCACCAGATCGGAAACGACGACACGAGGATCAAGTGCAACACCAGAACTGTCAATGACACGCCGACAAGTCTACGAGATTGAACGTATTTCCAGTAACGAACCAGCAGGTAACCCACAAATATCAAGCTCGGCACAAAAATCAAAAGGCCGCGCGAAGGACTAACCAGGTTACCGAGCATTGCAACCCATATCGAGTGCGTTCGGAGCTGAGCACCGAGCCGGTA
>DASUPZ010000477.1:0-3044 GCA_036280855.1 Pyrinomonadaceae bacterium
AGTTTTGGGAGAGAGCGAGAATCGAAATGAGCAGGAGCAGGTAAAACATCATCTATCCAAAATTCGAATCGCTTCGCGCGCGTAGTAAGTCAGGATCACGTCGGCGCCGGCGCGCTTGATGCTGGTGAGTGTTTCCATCATGACGCGCTCTTCGTCGATCCAGCCTTTCTGCGCCGCCGCCTTGATCAACGCGTACTCGCCGGAAACGTGATACGCCGCGAGCGGCACGTCGAAGCGTTCGCGGACCATCTTGAGCACGTCGAGATAGAGCGTAGCAGGCTTGACCATGAGGATGTCTGCGCCTTCGGAGTAATCGATCTCTGCTTCACGCATCGCCTCACGCGCGTTGGGTGGATCCATCTGATAAGCGCGACGGTCGCCAAACTCAGGCGTGCTCTGTGCCGCTTCGCGAAACGGACCATACAGTCCCGAAGCGTACTTCACTGCGTACGACATGATCGCCGTGTTTGCAAAACCTTCCTCGTCCAGTGCGTCGCGAATTGCTTCAACCTGGCCATCCATCATCGCCGATGGTGCAACAATGTCGGCGCCTGCCGCGGCCTGACTGACTGCCGTGCGTGCGATGAGTTCGAGCGACTCGTCGTTGAGAACCTCGCGTCCGCGGACCACGCCGCAGTGACCGTGCGACGTGTATTCACACAGGCACGTGTCGGCCATGACGATCATTTCCGGTGACGACTGGCGAACGGTCCTGATTGTGCGCTGCACGATTCCGTCTTCCGCATAAGCGCCCGACGCGAGTTCGTCTTTTGACTCCGGAAGACCGAAGAGCATGATGCTGCGCACACCGAGATCGTAGGCAGCTGCGACTTCTTTCGTGGTTTCGTCGATGGAGAGATTGAACACGCCAGGCATCGACGAGATCTCACGGCGCACGCCGTTGCCGGGGCAGACGAAGAGAGGCAAAACGAAATTCTCGGGCGCGAGGCGAGTCTCGCGCACGAGTGATCTGATAGCGTCGGTTTTTCGAAGTCTACGGGGGCGATGAATCATAAAATCGTTCAGAATAGGTCCTATAGGACCTATATGACCATATTTACCATCGATGATACGCGGGATGGCCGGGTTTGACCGCCACGAACGTCCCGCGACACGTTGCGCAAACTTTGTCGTGCGCGATCAACTCACCTTCGACAATCGCGCGATCCTCAGTCGATTCAACAATCCGGGCCACCAGTTTTACCGGTTGATCGCTCGGCGTCGGGCGCTTGAGTTTGATCGTGTACTCGGCCGTGACCGTACACGGCGGTTTATCAGCGCCGCTCTTCTGCATGAAGTGCCACGCCGCCGACCAGTTGCAATGACAATCGAGCAACGTGCCGATGATGCCGCCGCTCAACATCCCTTCAAACGCTTCGTATTCCCTGCTCGGCTGCCACTCGGCCACGACCTCATCGCCATCAGCAAAACTGCGCACGTGCAGTCCCTTGGGGTTCGCTGGTCCACAACCAAAGCAAGCTAGATTCGGAGCGAAAGTTTCCTGGATGCTGTTCATGTACGTAAACTTTGCCGGAGTTTGAACCGCTGGATCTTTCCTGTCGCCGTGTAGGGCAACTCCGGCACAAACACGTATCGTCGCGGTTGCTTGAATCGCGGCAACGATTCAGCCGCCGCCGCGCGCAGCTCGTGCTCGAGTTGACCTGCTTCGGATTCTACATCGTGCTTCACAACAAACGCACACGCGCAGGGAAGGTGATCGGAGTCAAAATCTTCAACCACCGCGGCCCGCGCCACACCCGGATGCCGCAGCAACACGCCTTCGACCTCAACCGGCGAAACCCACTGGCCGCTCGATTTGAAACAATCATCGCTGCGGCCCATGTGAAACCAGTAACCATCCGCATCGCGACGGTAGAGATCCCCGGTGCGCACCCAGCCGTCGACGAAAGTTTGCGCGGTAGCGTCAGGACGTTCCCAGTAACCACGCGCGGCGCTCTCGCCCTTGATCCACAAATTTCCTTCTGCGTCTGCCGCCACTTGATTACCCGCTTCGTCAAGCAGCAGCGCCTCGTAGCCTTCGAGGAGCTTGCCACTGCTGCCGTAGCGCACCTCGTTTTCATGATTCGACATGAACATGTGCAGCATCTCGGTTGAACCGATGCCGTCGAGCAACTGCACGCCGAATTCTTTTTCCCATTCTTCACCAAGATGAGCAGGCAGGGCTTCGCCGGCCGAGATGCACAAACGTAAGCTCGAGCAATCGAGTTTGTTTTTGCTGCGATGATGTTCGAGCAGAAGGTTGTAGATCACTGGAACGCCGAAGAAGATCGTCGGGCGATGTTCGCTGAAGATCCGCGCGATCACATCAGGACCCGGTTTTTCACAGCAGAGGATCGTCGTGGCGCCGTTCAGGAGTGGAAAAGAGAAGCTGTTGCCCAGCCCGTACGCGAACGGTAGTCGCGATGATGAAAACACTCGATCCTGTGGAGTCAGGCGAAGCACTTCGCGACAGAACGTCTCTTTTGTGTAGAAGATGTCGGATTGAGTGTGGATCGCGCCTTTCGGTTCGCCTGTGCTGCCGGATGTGTAGAGTATGAAAGCGGGATCGTCGTGGGCTGGTTCGGGAAAATCAGCCGCCGCTTCATTCTGGGCGAGCAACGCAGGCGCGAAGTCGCCTTCTTTGAAAGTAACACTGGCACCTGAATTTTCCAGTATTGAACGCTGCTCTTCCGGACGCAGCGCCATGTTGATCGGGACTGCGATCGCACCGAGCGAGATAATAGCAACGAACGCTTCGACAAATTCCGGTGAGTCGTGAAGCAGTAGCGCGACGCGATCGCCACGATTTACGCCATGCGATTTCACGAGCTCGACCATCCGCAAAGTTTCTGCACGCAACTCGCCGTAGCTGATCTTCCGCTCGCCGAATTCAATGGCGATCGAAGAAGGGTCATGTGCGAAGAGGGCCTCGAAGAGGTTCATGGCGGTTGCAGCTTAGGGACAATCTGCGTAATCTGTCCAGCTTGCGGAAACACCCTTTTTGGAGAATCAACGATGAACCTTCGTTTCACTGTCGCGCTTGC
>DASUPZ010000478.1:0-13424 GCA_036280855.1 Pyrinomonadaceae bacterium
GGAAGAGAGTTGGGGGTCCCTGAAGAGATTCTCGGGCGACATCCGTTTCCCGGTCCCGGCCTTGCCGTTCGCATTATCGGCGAGATAACTGAGGAGAAGATCGGTCTGGTCCAGGCTGCCGATCGAATACTCGACGAGGAACTGCGGCTGGCAGAGTTATACAACTCGGTTTGGCAGTCGTTTCCGGTGCTCCTGCCTGTATCGACTGTCGGCGTGATGGGTGACGAGCGAACGTATGAGCGCGTCGTCGCGATTCGCGCAGTAACGAGTGTCGATGGAATGACGGCCGACTGGGCCCGCCTGCCTCATGATCTCCTGGCGCGTGTTTCAGCGCGCATCGTTTCCGAAATACGTGGAATCAATCGGGTTGTTTACGATATCAGTTCCAAACCTCCATCAACGATAGAGTGGGAATAAGCCACTAAATAAAAAAAATGCAGGATAAACAATTCGTACACCTCCACCTTCATACTGATTACAGTCTTCTTGACGGCGCGATACAAATCAAACCACTTTCCAATCGCATTGAGGAATTGAAAATGCCGGCATGTGCCATGACTGATCATGGAAACATCTTCGGCGCGATCTCTTTCTACAACGCGATGAAGAAGCACGGCGTGAACCCCATCATCGGCTGTGAGACTTACATAACGCGTGGCAGCCGCAAAGAGAAGGCAGCGAGTGCGCCCGGCGAGAAAGCAAACCATCACCTGATACTGCTGGCGCAGAATTACGAGGGTTACCAGAACCTCGTGCGCCTGACGTCAAAGGCGTACACCGAAGGTTTCTACTACAAGCCGCGCATCGACAAAGAACTGCTCGCGGAACACAGCAAAGGCTTGATCGCTTTGTCTGCATGCATGTCAGGCGTCCCCTCGGCGATGCTGGCCCAGGACAAGTGTGACGAGGCCGCGAAAGCGGCGATCGAGTTTGAAGAGATACTTGGGAAAGGGAATTACTTCCTCGAGATCCAGGAGCACGGTCTCGAACCACAGCGCCGCATTCGTAAATCGCTCGTCGAGCTTTCCAAACGCACAGGCGTGCCGCTCGTCGCAACCAACGATGCGCATTACCTGACGCCTGAGGATGCGCGTGCTCATGACGTCCTGCTGTGTATCGGATCCGGAAAGACTGTCAACGACGCGAATCGCCTGCGCTACAACAGTCCGCATTTTTATGTTCGCTCGCAGGCCGAGATGTGGAACATCTTTGGCGACGAACTTCCGGAAGCGCTCACTCGCACAGTGGAGATCGCCGAGCGCTGTGAGCTCAAACTGCCTGAGAACATTAACTACCTGCCGCAGTATCCGATTCCTGCTTCGGAGGAAGGTCTTTCGGCTGACGACTACTTTGAGAAAGTCGTTCGCCAGGGATTCGAACGCCGGCGGCAGCAGGTGTGGGACACGATGGCGTCCCGCGAAGAGCTGAAACACTCGATTGCTGATTATCAGTCGCGGCTAACCAGCGAGATCGGCATGATCAAGCAGATGGGGTTCGCCGGATACTTCCTCATCGTCTGGGACTTCGTCCGTTACGCCAAGGAACACTCGATTCCGGTCGGCCCGGGAAGAGGCTCCGCCGCCGGTTCACTCGTCGCCTACTGTCTCGAAATCACGGATATCGATCCGCTCCAGTACGACCTGCTGTTCGAGCGCTTTCTGAACCCGGGCCGCGTGTCGCTGCCGGATATCGACATCGACTTCTGCGTTCGCGGACGGGGCGAAGTCATCAACCACGTCGCGGGTCTTTACGGTCGCGACTCCGTCTGCCAGATCATCACCTTCGGAACCCTCGCCTCGAAAGCTGCCATCAAGGACGTGGGCCGGGCGCTGGAAGTGCCGTACGCGGAGGTCGATCGAATCGCGAAGCTCATTCCGCCTCCGGTTCGCGGGCGCAACGTCAGCATCGGCCAGGCACTTGAACAGGTACCTGAGCTGAAACGCGAGATAGAAACAAATCCCCAGGTTAAAGAGATACTTGAGATCGCGCAGAGGCTCGAAGGCTGCGCCCGTCACTCGTCGGTCCACGCCGCGGGCGTGGTCATCTCGCCCCTCCCGCTGCAGGAACTAATCCCGGTTGCCGTCTCCGGGAAGGAAGAACTCACCACGCAGTATGTCATGTCGGACCTTGAAAAGACTGGCATGCTTAAGATGGATTTTTTAGCGCTTACTGCTTTAACTGTTATAAATGACTGCTTAACGAGCATTAAACAGCTGCTTGGTGAAGAGATTAACTGGCCGGATATAGCGCTTAACGATGCTAAAGCGATGGCGGTCTTTGCTGAGGGGAGGACTGAAGCGGTCTTTCAGTTTGAGTCTTCAGGCATGCAGGAGATCTGCCGGAAGCTGAAGCCGAAAGGGCTCGAAGACCTCGCTGCACTCAACGCGCTCTATCGGCCTGGTCCGCTCGACGGCGGCATGGTCGACGAGTTTATTCAACGCCATCACGGGAAGAAGAGCGTGCGTTATATCGTGCCGGAGATGAAGGAGATCCTCAGTAACACTTACGGCATCATCGTCTACCAGGAACAGATAATGCAGCTCGCGCAGAAGCTTGCGGGATATACACTTAGCGAGGCCGACTTAATGCGGCGCGCGATGGGCAAGAAGAAGCGCGAGGAGATGGCGGTCCATGAAGAGAAGTTCATCACGGGCGCAGTCGAGCGCGGAATCAAACAGGAAAAGGCCGAGAAGATCTTCTCCCTCATGGCCCAGTTTTCGGATTACGGATTCAATCGCAGCCACAGTGTTGCGTACGCTTACCTGGCATTCCAGACGGCGTACTTGAAGGCCCATTACCCCGAACACTTCTACGCTGCCGTGCTCTCAAACGAAGCGCAGGACGCCGCTAAAGTGTTTAAGTACTCGAAAGAGTTAAGGGCCCAGAAGATCGCGCTCCTGCCCCCGGATGTTAATGAAAGCAATTCAGGCTTTACTCCCTTAAGCGGAGCAATCCGGTATGGGCTTACGGCGATTAAGGGACTCGGCCATTCGATCGTTAAAGCGATTTGTGAGGCGCGCGAGAGTGGCCCATTCCGTTCGTTTTTCGACTTTGCTGAGCGGATTGAATCGTCGACCTTGAACAAGCGCGTCCTTGAAAGCCTCGTAAGCGCCGGCGCCTTCGACTCGCTTAAGGACGGCCGCTCCACCGGCGATTGGCGTGGAGGGCTGCACAGTTCGATCGACGGTGCGTTGTCGCGGGCTCAAAGCGTGAAGCGCGACCGGTCGCTTGGGCAGAACGGTCTATTTGGCTCAATGCCGGAGGAGATCGATTTCGCTAACGAGTTGCCGCTAACGTTAAAAGGATGGACTTCAAGTGAAATGTTAGCTGCGGAAAAAGCGGCGCTCGGGTTCTATATCACGGGTCATCCGCTCGAGGGCTATCTCGAATTCCTGCAAAAGATGAAGGCAGTCGGTTCGGCTGAGCTGCCTGAATTGAATAGCGGCGTGCGCGTGACCTCGGCCGGCATCATCAGCGATCTGCAACTGCGCACGACGAAGAAGGGCGACAAGTTTGCCCTCTTCCGTCTCGAAGATGAAGCCGGTAGCACGAAGTGCGTGCTGTGGCCTGAGGTCTACCGTAAACACTCGGCACTGATGCAGAATGAGCTACCCGTTATCGTCATGGGCAGGCTTGAGCTGAGCGAAGACAATCCGCCGACGATCATCGTCGATCAGATGCAGACGTTTGACGCGGCTGCGAGAGTGAACGAGTATCTGGTGTTGCGTACGCCTAAGCACGACGACTTTTCGACGTTGTGTGATTCGATACTCACTCTGCTGAGCTCGAATCCGGGTGATTGTGAAGTGGCAGTCGAGGCGCTGATTGAGGACGGCACGATTGTTCGAATCAAACCGAACAACACCTTGCGCGTGAAGCGCAGCGGTGAACTGGAAGAATCTCTGAAAGGGTTGGGCTGCCGGATTAGCATTGAGTCGTCCCAGGAGAAAGCACAAAAGGCGCATTCGTGAGAAACCGTTTAGAGTTCAACCTTTAGGTTGCACTTGCTAAACAAACAACCTGAAGGTTGAACTCTGAACTAATAATAAAATGGCTAAAGATAAAAAAGAACCCGAGGCACCGAAGCCAGCTGAGCAGCGAACAGCGTTCGAACGCGTACAGCTTGCCCGTCATTCCAATCGCCCCTACACGCTCGATCTAATCGAACGCTTGTTCGAAGACTTCACCGAACTCCACGGCGACAAGCGCTTCGCCGAAGACCCGGCAATCGTCTGTGGCCTCGCACGCTTTCACGGTCTTCCGATCGTCGTAGTCGGTCATCAGAAGGGGCGCGACACCAAGCAACGCAGTTTTCGAAACTTCGGCATGCCCAAACCCGAGGGTTACCGAAAAGCCCTCCGCGTGATGAAACTCGGAGAAAAATTTGGACGCCCGATCTTTACATTCATCGACACGCCCGGCGCCTATCCCGGCATCGACGCCGAAGAACGCGGTCAAGCCGAAGCCATCGCCTACAACCTGCGTGAGATGGCAAAGATCAAAGTACCGATCATTGTGACCGTGATTGGCGAAGGCGGTTCGGGAGGCGCCCTCGCGATCGGCATCGGCGACCAGGTGATGATGCTCGAGAATTCTACCTACTCAGTGATCAGTCCTGAAGGTTGTGCCGCGATTCTTTGGAAGGATTCCGGCAAAGCAGACCAGGCAGCGGAAGGTTTGCGTCTCACCGCACAGCACCTCCACGAAGAGGGAATTGTCGACAAGATCATCCCCGAGCCGGAAGGCGGTGCTCATAACGACTACGATCAAACCGCACGCTTTCTCGATTCCGCGTTAAGCGAGCGACTCGCCGAAGCAGTCAGTTGTTCACAGGAAGACAGGTTAAGCCGGCGTTACAGCAAACTCCGGCGCTTCGGTCGTTGGGGCACAGACGGTAAGGACGCTGGACCACCAACACCGGCCTAAGCAATAACGTGTAACGCTCGTGCTAAAACGGGATGTCGTCGTCTGACAGATCGGGTTGCGAATCAGCGGCGCGACCTGGGCTCGCACCTGCCGAAGCCGCTCGCTCCTGCATTCCGCCGTCGTCGCCTCTCGACCCGATAAACTGCATATCAGTAGCAAACACTTCGAGCGAGTGCCGCGGTTTGCCGTCGCGATCGACGTACTCTTCCACGCGCAAACGGCCCTCGATATAAACCTGTTTACCTTTTTGCAGATACTGTGAGGCAGTTTCTGCCAAACGGTTCCACAGAGTTATGCGAAACCACGTCGTATGGTCCTGCATTTCGCCGTTGCGATCTTTGCGACGCTCGTTGGTCGCCATGCTAAAGCTACAAACGGGAGTGCCCTGGGCGGTGTAGCGCAACTCGGGATCGCGTCCGAGATTTCCTACCAAAATTATCTTATTGAAGGACATGAGGAGCCTTTCTCTAATTTGTATTCAGAACGTCGCGATACTATCAACATGATTGCGGCATTCGCAACATTCGATACGCTGAATAGTGTTAATTCTGTACTCCAACCTGATTTCTGGTAGACTGTCGCCACTGTTAACCTGATTGGAAAATGAAGCCGCGAGTTTACATCGAGACTTTTGGCTGCCAGATGAACGTGGCCGACACTGAGCGGGCTGCGACTGGCTTGCGAGCGTCCGGTTACGATCTCTGCCAATCGGCTGACGAAGCCGATGTAGTGTTGCTAAACACGTGTTCTGTGCGCGAGAAGGCGGAGCGAAAGGTTTACACACGCATTGGCGAGCTGCGTTCTGCACGGCCGGACAAACGAGATCTCCTCGTCGGTGTGATGGGCTGCGTTGCCCAGCTCGAAGGTGAAGCAGTTTTCGAACACGCGTCATCGGTCAATATGGTGATCGGAACGCGCGCGACCGATCGCATTCCAACGTTGATCGAAAGAGCACGCGAGGGCCAGCGAAGAGTTCTCGATCTTGGTGAGCGCGGCGAGCACGACTCGTGGGACGTTTCTCCAGTCGAACGCCACTCACCGCATGTCGCCTTTATTCCGATTATTGAAGGCTGCAACAAGTTTTGCTCGTTCTGCATCGTGCCGTACTCACGCGGACGTGAACGAAGCAGGCCTGCGAGCGAGATCATCGCGGAAGTAAAACGACTTCAGGCGCTCGGTTACAAAGAAGTTCATCTGATCGGTCAGAACGTTAATAGCTATCGACCCCGCGTTGAAGATGGGCTCGAAGGTTTTGCAGGTGCTACACCGTTTTGTCGCTTGTTGCGTGCGGTTGCAGCAACCGGATTGCCGCGCATCAAATTTACGACGTCGTTTCCGCGCGACTTTCATCCGGACATCGTTACCGCCATCGAAGAGAATCCGAACCTGTGCGACTGGGTCCATCTGCCGGTGCAGTCGGGCAGCGATCATATTCTCAAGTTGATGCGTCGCGGGCACAAACGAAGCGACTACCTCGAACGAATTCAACGTATTAAGAATTCCAGCAGGCGTTTGGCATTGACGAGCGACATCATCGTCGGCTTCCCAGGCGAAACGGAAGAAGATTTCCAGCAAACTGTGGAACTGGTTCGCGAGTGTGAATACGATAGTCTTTATATTTTCAAATACTCGAAGCGCGCGGGGACCCCGGCCGCGGAGTTTCACGACAACGTTTCCGAAACAGAAAAGAAAGCGCGATTTCTTGAGCTCGAAAAGGTTCAACGTGCAACTCAGGAAAAGATCTACCAGTCATATGTAGGACGTACTCTCAGTGTCCTGTCCGAGAGAGAAAGCTCGCGTTCGGAAAATGATCTCAGCGGACATTCGACGTGTCACAAGGTCGTGAACTTTTCAGGTGAGCGCAATCTCGAAGGCGAAATCGTCGATGTGCTTGTGACGGCAGCAAAGACAAATAGTCTGTACGGAACTTTGGTTCAGCGGCAGTGTAAGGGGTAAGTGCGTATGGAAATCGAGGTAAAGATCCGGGCGTTGATGATGGATCCGAACAGCGGAACACCGATAATTATTTTAAAAGACGTCCAAAGTGATACGATGCTGCCGATCTGGGTAGGCGCTTATGAAGCGAACGCGATTGCACTTGAAATCGAGAAGATCGCGCCGCCGAGACCGATGACTCACGATCTGCTGCGCAACCTGATCGTCGAGTTGGGAGTTCAGGTTGATCGAGTAGTGGTAACGAGCCTGCGCGACAATACGTTCTTTGCAGTGATCGAAATGCGAAACAGCGAAGGTGATCGCATGGTGCTCGATTCGCGTCCGTCCGACGCGATTGCACTTGCTTTGCGAGCTGATTGTCCCATCTACGTTGACATGGAAGTAATCAAGGCATCGCGCAACACGTTGCCGACCGAAGAGAGTGAAGAGTCTGAGACGTCTACCAGCGAAGAGGAATGGCCCGATGTGATCGGCGAGGCCGGAGATTTACCAATGTAGTTCTCTGTGAATAGGTCCTATAAGACGTAGAAGTCGTATAAGACCTATTAACCGCAGAGAAGGGGATTGAATGTCATGGAGCGATAGTTTACCACTGTGCAGCGAATGGTAATTGCCATCGCCAACCAAAAAGGTGGGGTAGGGAAGACCACTACCGCCATCAACTTGGCCGCCGCCTTTGCCCGCAAAGGACAACGTGTCCTTCTTCTCGATCTCGATCCTCAAGCAAATAGTTCCATCTCGTTTTTAGATCCACGAACCGTCGAGCGATCTGTCTACGAGCTGATGATGGACGGCGAAGCGCCGGTTGAAGACTCAGTCTATGCAACACCGGTTGAGAACCTTGCGGTCGTACCTGCGCGCATTAACCTCGCGAAGCTAGAAGCGAAGCTGGTCGGCGATTTCGACGCGCCTTTCCGTCTCAAGGATCGGCTCGAACCGTTTAGGCAGCATTACGAGATCATTGTTATCGATACGCCGCCGACGCTCGGGTTGATCACCGTGAACGCGCTCGTCGCTGCTACACACGTGTTGATTCCCATTCAGTCGTCATACTTCGCGCTCGAAGGAACAGACGATCTCCTGGAGACGATCGAAAAAGTCAAAGCACGACCCAATCCAAATCTCGAACTGCTCGGCGTGCTCGTCACCTTGCACGACAAGCGAACGACGCTGGCCCGCGAGGTCCACGAACAGATTCGGAACGTGTTTGGTCCAAAGCTTTTCGATACTGTGATTACGAAAAGCGTCAGGCTCGAGGAGTCGCCCGCCTACAAGGAATCGATTTTTAGTTTTGCTCCAAATTCGTCCGGAGCAGTTGAATACGGAAAACTTTGCGAAGAGGTAATAAGCCGTGTCTAAAAGGGGATTACCAACCGGTCTCCAGATGCGCCACGACGCGCATTACGTCGAAGAACTGTCGCAACACCGGCCACAGCAAGTCGGCCGGATGATCCCCGTGGACAAGCTGGATCCGAATCCGGAACAGCCACGCACGGAGTTTGGCGACCTTACTGAGTTGACGGCGTCGATCGCGGAAAAAGGCGTGCTCGAACCGTTGCTCGTGAAGCCGAACCGTTTGACAGGTCGCTGGATGATCATCGCCGGCGAACGCCGTTGGCGTTCTGCGCAGAAGGCGGGGCTGAAGGAAGTGCCGTGCGTCGAGATGGAAGTTGATGAAGGCACGGTTGCTGAGATTGCGCTCATTGAAAACATGCAGCGCAAGGACCTGACGGTCTGGGAAGAAGCAGATGGTCTACTGTCGTTGTGCGACCGTTTCGGTTACACGCACGACGACGTGGCGCGCAAAGTTGGAAAGAGTAGAACTACTGTGACTGAAGCGCTGGCGATCGCGAGAATTCCTGAAGACGTGAGGGAAGTGTGTCGCTCGGCGGATATCAACGCGAAGTCTTCCTTACTTCAGATCGTGCGCCAGCCGGACGACGAATCCATGCGGCGTTTGGCGAAAGAGATCGCGACGCGTGGTTTGAATCGAAATGACGCGAGGGAAGTCAGACGTCAGGAGATGGGACCGCGCGTGGTTCCAGACAACAAGCCTTACACGTTCAAATACGCTTCGCCGGATAAGGATTTTAATATTGAAGTGAAGTTTCG
The DNA here is from genome assembly GCA_036280855.1 of Pyrinomonadaceae bacterium. Classification (GTDB taxonomy): domain Bacteria; phylum Acidobacteriota; class Blastocatellia; order Pyrinomonadales; family Pyrinomonadaceae; genus PSRF01. Next base: position 8,995 of record DASUPZ010000478.1, read on the forward strand.
TGCGACTCAGGTTTCAGACGCGGAAGTTGCGTTGATACTCCGAGCGGTCGCAGATGAGATCGACGACGAACCTGTACAGGATAAACTGGATTTTCAAGATTTACAGGATTGAATCTTTGTAAATCTTGAAAATCCTGCAATCCTGTCTAACTGATTTTAGGCTAACTCATCCTGCCAATCATTTAGCCAGACTCTTCTTTTTCTCCGCCGCGGCACGTTTCTGCAGCGACTTGGCCCAGCGTTCAAACGTCGGCTGCAACGGTTTAAATAACCGCGCCCGGAAACTGTGCTTCTTCTCGTTCCACGCCTTCAACTGTTTCTCAGTGTACATCCGCACCGCGGGTTCGAGTTGAGTCTTCTTAAGCGAATGCTTCAACGTTAAGTGGTAGTGCTGGCCCACGAGTGAAAACACGAGTGCAACGAGGTTGCTCTTGAAGGAGAGTCGCGGAAGTATTCGTTTGTGAAAGGGCTTGTTCGCCGGCAGGAGAACGTTGACCGCGATTTCGAGCCAGGCTCCTTTGGGTCCCTGGCGCGGATGATAAAGTCCCGGCAACTCAGTCGCCTGAAACGGTCCTTTGATACGCGGATCCGTGATAAAGGGCACTAATCTGATGCGTTCAATACCGCGTGTGTGTTCCCGGGGCAAACTATCAAAGGCATTTTCGACTTGTTGCAGAGAGCCTTTGGGCAAAGACCCCTCGTACTGATTTTCAATGCGTATGGCCACAATAATCGCTTCCTGATCTGTTCGTATATTCGGAGTGAGTCACTTTAGGGGGAAGCAGCAAAGACGGTCAAGTGAGGGCTCGTGGCTGTTGAATCGCAAAGCAGGCGCAGTGGAGCCTCATATAATTGTTTGTAACATTTATTCTTTTCGGATGATAATAAACCCCGTTCATCGACTACCCGACAGGAGATGTGGTAAACATTCAAGCCCTATGGAAATGGCTCAATTGGAGTACTTCTCGAGAGTTGTCCAGGAAAAGAGTTTTTCAAAAGCCGCCGACAAAGTTTTTCGTACTCAACCCGCCGTGAGTATTGCTATCCGCCGTCTTGAAGAAGAGATAGGTTTGCCGCTGCTCGATCGAACGCAGAAAGCCCCCGTGCTTACTGAAGCCGGGCAGGTGGTTTACGACTACGCTCAAAGAATTCTTGGCTTGCGTGACCAGGTGGGCCAGGCGATTGCAGAGATGCAGACTTTGAAGCGCGGGCTCATTCGAGTGGGCGCCAATGAGAGCACGTCGCTTTATCTGCTGCCGGAACTCATCCTGCAGTTTCGCGAACAGCATCCGGACGTGAAAGTAGAGATCTTCCGGCACGTGTCGAGCCGTTTGCCTAGGGAGGTGCTGGAGCGCACGGTTGATTTCGCGTTGATGGCTTCAGAGCCGCGCGATCGCGATCTCGAGGCGTTTCCGTTGCTGAAAGACGAGCTTGTTCTAATACTGAGTCCGAAGCACCCGATTGCGACGCGTCCTTCCGTCAGGATCAAAGACCTTGCGAAGGAACCTTTCATCGCTCACAACGTGAATTCCGGATCGCGCGTGAAAGTGATCGAGGCATTCGCGCGCCAGCACACGCCTTTAAATATCACTCTTGAACTGGCGACCATCGAAACCATTAAACGTTTCGTTCAGAAGCGCGTTGGCCTGGCATTCGTGCCGCGCATGTGCGTGCGTGAGGAGTTAGAGCGAGGCGTCCTGGTGAGCGTGCCGGTCCGTGGTCTAACTCACACTCGAACCCTCTGGGCCGCCCATCGCCGCGGGGCCAACTTCTCACCCGCCGCGTCGTCATTCCTGCGCGTCCTGCGAATGCACTCAGAAGCGAAGTAACGCTACTCAAGAAAGCTCTGAAGAGACTGGAATGATCTGGAATGATGATGCAGCAGAATGAAATCACGGAAAGCCTCCTCGATGCGATTAGAGGCTTTCCGGCAATGAGGGACTTTGAACACTGCGGCACGCCGCAGAAGATCTCATCCTTTGCCATATACGCGCGCTGTAGTCGTTGTGGCATGGAAGTAAAAACGCGATCATTCTCGGGCGTGCTTGAGATAGAGGACGTGTTTGATGCCGTTTTCGAGTGGATGACAAACCCGGCAAACCGGAGTGTGGCGGACGAAAGAATTCAGGCCATCAGAACGGAGAACGAGCAGTAAACTTAATCAACGAACAGGCACGAAGCACAAAGGCTCGATCCTTTGCGCTTCTTTTTTTATCGCAACAACGATCGCCACGGCTTCCTTTAACTCAAGCCGCGAAGTCTTGCCTGGGTCGCTGCGGCCTGTCGTTTTTGCAAGCTGGTCATGCGGACCTGTCTGGCCATCAACTCCACCTGGTAAATTACGCCGACCAGAGTAACGACCGCTGGTGGCAGCGTATGCTTCAAATAGGAACTCAGCATATCAAAGGACCAGTTTACCCACCCTTGGCCAAACTGCCGGTTGAGTCTGGCAACTACCATGTCGATGCGCTCTTCGAGACTGTCAGGTATGAGTGCCGCGTTGTCTTCCTCTCGACCAGCCTGCGCGTAATAGAGGATAGCTGCTCCCCCGATAATGAACAGAGGAACTTTCCACCAGAGATCGTCATTCTTTTTTGCCATACCCACTCCTGATCCAAATTCTCCTACCTTGTCTTTGCATACTGACACAGAGTTGAGCAGAGTTTATCACCGGTGTTTCAAAGACGAAACAACTTTTCGCGTGGCTTATTTTACGGCCGCGCGCGCCGGAAGCCGTGTGATGAGTCGCGAGTATCGCAATACCTGAGAACGACAAGCGGATCAAGCTGGACACAACGGATACTTAGTTCGAGCCATCGCTCGGGGTCGTGTCGCCAGTTTCAGCATCTAACGTCGTCGCTTGAAGATTATCTCGTAGGAGAATTCCGGCTTTACGCCACTGTCGAGCGATCCGGCGCTGGCGCGTCTGGCAAAAACCAACTCCCAACCATCTTCGCCTAATTTGTTGATGTCTGTGGTGAACGTCAGGTCGTTGACAGCCTCGATTTTATACTCCCACTTCTCAACACGGAACATATTCCATGACATCATGCTTACGACGCCGATCAGGAGAATGACGATAATGATCTCGCCGAATCGCCGTTGGGGATTATGACCATTCTGGGACCGCGTGATTGCTGAATCAGTGAGGTGCTCATTCATACTTTTAGGAGCCTCTGGTTACTCACAAGGTTAATGAAAGCAGACTTTGATTGTGATTACGAAATCGGCTTGGCCAGGGGGACTTCAGCTTTGCCACAGATAATGAGAAATGGCGTAAAAGGTTACCGGGGTAATGTCTTGTACTTTTCGGCGGGGCCACATGTGAGAAATTGTTGGATGCTATCGCTGTGTTTGAAATCGGCGTTGACCCCGCCTTTTGGTTATAAAACATCGCCGGACGCCTAGCAGAAAGCAGCATCGGCAGTTGAAACCCGCTTGGAAAGGTTTTGAAAACTAATGAAGTAAAACTCTATTCCGAGGGTAAAAAAGGGAAGAATGCAGTTTTACTACCCACTCGCGCGGTCCCGGACAGCACCGCGGAGCCCGGCAAACCGAATCTCCTTTAGCGTCTGATAATAGAAATTATGTCGTTTAGTCGTTTAGGTCGTTTAGTCGTTTAGGGCTTTGCCTCGGAAATATCAGACTCTCCAGAAACCGCGTCGCATGGTCGCTCATTCGTTTCAGTTCGGCATCCGGCATCTGGCCTTTCAATTCATCCCAAACCGCAAAGACGCTTTTCAAGTCGGTGTGATGCAGGAGTGTCATTGCTTGTTCTTTCGTCAAGGAGCCAGCTGCTTTGCCATGAAGGGGCTTTGCCGATAAGCCATGAAATCTCGTCGCCTTATCGGGCAAACGTCATCTGCACGAAGTCAGGATACCGTGGTGGGGTAATCCTTGAACACAATACAGTCCCAAGCCTGATCGGGCCAGTGAAGCAGATCGCACTCTGGGGCACCGTCGTAACCTCCTCCAGGCATTCCCGAATCATTGACGGCTAGCGAGTTGATTGGAGGCCAGCCATTATCAACACACCATGTTGCAATCTCCTGTAGGGACCCACCCACAGAACGTGTCAGCCACGGAACACCTGCTCTTTCACACAGAATCCCGTAGCGTATAGTAAACGGCCTTAAATTGTCGGGACGATTTGGTGGAGGCTCGCCCAGACTTCGATGATGGTTTAGTAGAACCTGAGCAATTGCTTGAGCTTCGCCAGTCATGGTTTATTCTCCGCGTTTAATTCACCACACTTCTACGGCGACCTTACATTCTACTAGGCGTAACATCCGCCAACAAATTGCGGACGACTATTGCAACTGTGAAAAGAATTGCTGGTTGTGCTATGTCCGGGATAGAATTGCCCGCATGCAACGCGAAGACCACCTTGTATTTAAAGCGCGGAAACACGAAGATAATCGTCATGGATT
>DASUPZ010000479.1:0-9431 GCA_036280855.1 Pyrinomonadaceae bacterium
CATGGGATCCGATCGAGCTGCGACGTCGCACGGGTTACGTGATTCAGGAAGGCGGGTTGTTTCCGCATTTCACGATCGCGCAAAACGTTGGCCTTGTCCCAAGTCTGCTGGGTTGGGACAAAACGCGCACGGAAGATCGCGTGCGCGAGATGTTGAAGCTGGTCGGACTCGAGCCGGACAGTTTCGCCGAACGTTACCCGCGCGAGCTTTCAGGCGGCCAACGCCAGCGCGTCGGCGTGGCCCGTGCGCTCGCAGCCGATCCGCCACTACTGCTACTCGACGAGCCTTTCGGCGCACTCGATCCGATCACTCGAGCGACCCTGCAACGCGAGTTTGCGACGCTGACAAAACGCCTGGACAAGACTGCGGTCCTGGTTACACACGACGTGCGCGAAGCGATCGTGCTTGCGAGTCGTCTCGGGCTGATGGAAAAGGGACGCATCGTCTTTCTCGACACGCCCGAACGCTTCCTCACTGCTGACCATCCTCTCGCACGCGCGTACGTCAGTTCACTCGAATTGGACCAGCCGGGAGGCAGTCAATGACCTTCTGGCAGTTTCTTCAACTCAACTGGCCCGAGCTTCTACGATTGATCCAGGAGCACATCGTCCTCGTCTTCAGTGCGATTCTGATCGCGGTAATCATCGGTGTACCGGCTGGGATTGCGTTAACGCGTTATCGAGCGTTACGTAGTCCAGTGCTGGGTCTCGCGAATGTGCTGCAGACAATCCCGAGCCTTGCTTTATTCGGCTTTCTGATTCCACTACCGTTTATCGGCGGCATCGGCACACGAACGGCGCTCGTCGCTCTTGTGCTTTATTCGCTGCTGCCGATCATTCGCAACACCGTGACTGGAATACTTGGCGTCGAACCGAGCGTCAGGGAAGCCGCGGTCGCGATGGGAATGACGAGCGGTCAGGTGTTGCGGCAGGTCGAACTGCCCCTCGCGATGGGTGTGATCGTGACGGGTATTCGGGTCGCGACGGTGATCGCCGTTGGAGTGACCACAATCGCAGCCCTCGTTGGCGCCGGCGGCCTTGGCGTTTACATCTTTCGGGGCGTGCGGCAGTACGACAACAACCTCTTACTCGCAGGTGCAATTTCTTCGGCAATGCTGGCCCTCGCCGCAGATTTCCTCCTCGGTTTGCTTGAACGCCGCTTCAGCTTCGACGCGAAACGGAGAGTTAAGCTTATGCCAAAACTGGCGATTCTCGCGGTGCTGCTCCTTGCTGGGTTTGGAATCTGGTTCAGCCGACAGGGCGCGAGTTCAGTCGGCGTCCGAATCGGATCTAAAGACTTCACTGAATCAGCGTTGCTCGCAGAGATCATGGCGCAAATGCTCGAGACGCGTGGTGTTTCAGTCGAACGCCGTTTCGAACTTGGCGGAAATGTGCCACACGAAGCAGTTGTCAGCGGCGAACTCGATCTCTATCCGGAATACACCGGAACCTCATTCACCGCCATACTTCGCCACACGCAGATCAGCGATCCGCGCGCGGTCTACGACCAGGTCAAGCGAGAGTACGCAGAGAAATTCAAGGTCGAAGTCAGCCCGCCACTCGGATTCGAAAACACGTTTGCGATCCTCGTGCGTGGCGAAGAAGCACGGCGGCTCAATCTCAAGACAATCTCCGACGCTGCCCCACACGCACCGCAATGGCGCGCAGGTTTCGGCCAGGACTTCATGTCGCGCGCCGATGGCTATCCCGGTTTTTCGAAGACGTATGGATTGAAGTTTGCGGAAGTGCGCGAGATGGATCTCTCCCTGACTTATATTGCTCTATCTTCAAAGCAGGTTGATTTGATCGCCGCCAACTCCACCGAAGGGCGGATCACCACACTCGATCTCGTACAACTCTCCGACGATCGTCGTTATTTTCCGCCGTACGAGGCGGTTTACATCGTGCGGCAGGATTCGTTAGCGCGCGTACCCGCGCTGGGAGAAGTTTTGTCGAAGCTGGGCAATGCGATTTCGACTGACGAAATGCGGAAGCTCAATTTCGAAATTGACGGGAACAAGCGCGATCCGAAGGAAGTCGTGAAAGAGTGGATTAAGGCGAGAGGTTTTTGAGATTCAAGTTATGGGCGCCTCCTTGGAGTGCGGCGACTTGTCGCCGCTTTGGTCTCACCTCGGGATTAAAGCGGTGACAAGTCACCGCACTCCAAGGAGGCGCCCTTTGTCATCGTTTACTGGGCTGTCGTGCCACCACCATTGTTCTCCGGCGGATCTGTTGCTCGTGCATCGCTGTCGGTTTCCGGGCTTGTCCCGCCGCCATTGTTGTCTGGTGGGTCTGTTGGAACGAGAGGATCATTTTCTGTGTCTTCCATACCTTGATCTCCTTGCAATTGGGAGTTGAGCCAGGTGGATCAACTTCGGGTTAAAGAGTGTAATCCTGAATATCACGCCGTAGCCTGTATTGCTTAAAAGCGTCGGCACCCCACTGTTGTTCCAGGTTGGACCGAGCGCTCCGGGCATTTTTAAGCTGTTCCTCTGACTGGGCTTGATTCCCTAACTTCTGGCTGGCCTGTGAAGCAATGAACCAGGCCCTCCATTCAGGTTCAAACTGCGAGCCGCGTGCAAACCGCGCCTGGGCATCCAGCGCCGATTTCAGGGCCGTCTGCGGATCTCCGGCATGGAGCGCGGCTTCGGCCTCTACAAGTAACGCGCGAGATAGGAGCGTAAAGTCTCCCGTAGCGGCGGCTTTTTTTACGGCTTCCTGGCAGAGTTTCAAACCTCCTTGTTTATCTCCTGAAAGAACCTTGGCTAACCCGAGGGTGAACATCGATTGAATCGTCACTTCGGGATCCGCTTCACCAGCAACTGTTATGCCCTCGTTGCTTAGCTTCATCGCCTCCGGCAAATTTCTCTGGCTCAAACGCGTCTGGGCCTTTGCCATCGTTAACGGCGCAGCCAGCTCTTTTGCCGTCGCCAGCTCAGCGAACACGTCTTCTACCTGAGTGTAATGGCCCATTCGCCACAAAATATGACCACGATTCATCTTAATGTAACTAATTCGTGACGTTTGGCCGAGCGCCTCGTAGATCTTCCGGGCATCTTCATACCGGTTCAGGGACTCGGGAAGGTTCTCCTGCTCCATGAGCACGGACCCCATTTCAAAGTAGCAATCAGCAATCACACGTCGATTATCGACTTCCTGTGCAAGGGTGAGTTTCTCGTTCAACGCTTGCAGTGCGAGTGCATAATCGCCTTTGCGCCGGTAGCCACGTCCGAGGTGAGTCAGGCAGGTACTGATGTTCCGGTGATAGTTTTCCTGACGGAAGAAGTCGAGTGCCTGCTTTACCATTGACAAGCCCTCGTCAACGCGCAGGGTCGAGATGTACGTGCCTCCGAGGTTTGAAAGACCATTCATCTCAATCACACGCCCCTTGCTGGCGCGTGCAAGTTGAATTGCCTGTTTAAAGTAGTGTTCGGCGTTAACGTAGTCGCGTCGTGCGGAGTATGAATTGCCGAGCTCGACGAGGGCGCTGGCGGCGAGGTTTTCAAGTCGATTTTGTTCGGCAAACGTGATGGCTTGCTTCGCGTAGTTTTCCGCCTCCTCCGCTTTACCTTGTAACGACGCGAGATAGCTCAGTTGTATCAGGGCTGCAATCTGTTGCGATTCGATTCCAGAGCCTTTGGCAGACTCCAGACACTCTTGAAATTTAGCTCGCGCCTCGTCAAAACGGTTTGTCTCGCGCAGGAGAATTCCTCGATAACGTAACAGCTCGTTGAGTCCTTCGGTGTTGCTGGCGATTCGAAAAAGACGTTCGGCTTCGTCAAACATCTCGGTGGCACGTTCCCATTTTTGCGTCCGCACGTAAACGATTCCCGCACGCAGATAAGCCGTGGGATATTGACCGTTATTTAACGGAATCGCCTTGAGATAGTTAGCCAGCGCTTCTTCGGTTTTGCCGCGGTTCTCATACGCATAACCGAGATCTACGTAAACGTGGCTCTCATTAGGTGATAGTTCGGCGATCCTGGTGTAATGCGTGATTGCTTCAGTGAAATTGCGTCTTGCCATGGCCGTGACGGCGCTGAGGTAGAGTGCGTCTGCCGGCGAGATTGCAAGACCCTGCCGCTCGAGTTCCGTTACCTCCAACAGTTCGTCCTTTGCTCGATCGGCATAGTCCATCTCAGTCCATGAGCGGGCTAATCCGGCGCGTGCCAGTACAAAGTTTTTATCGCGGTTGATTGCCTCCTGAAAAGCCTTACTCGCCTGGTGATAGGCGCCATTTCGCAGGCGCTCAGTTCCGACCTGGTACCAATTGACCGCCGCGGCTGGAGGCTGGTGATAAGTGCGTGGCCAGAAGTAGTAAAGGGCGACAGCAACAGCTCCCAGGATCACGAAAGCGGGAATTATCGACGCGAGGGAAAAACGCTGCCGCCGGAGTTGCATCGTCAACGTGGCGACGGCACTGGTTCCCCGTTTGAATCCCTCCGTTGCTTGGCCCTGTTTGCTCGCTACCGGAACGCCGTTGCCGCTCAACGCGGGCGCCGCCGCCTGCAGATCGTTGAGCAAGGCTCCGGCGGTTTGATAACGGTCTTCCACCTTCTTCTGGAGCGCCTTCATCGTGATGCGATCCAGCGCAGGCGGCACTTGCGGGTTGATCTTCGACGGCGGCGGCGGTGTGACATGAATGATTTGCGCGCCAATCTCCAAAACGCTGCCGCCTGAAAATGCCGACTGGCCCGTCAGGCACTCATAAAGCAAAGCACCGAGCGCGAAGATGTCGCTGCGACCGTCGATCGCTTTTCCAGTAGCCTGTTCCGGCGAAAGATAAAGTGGCGTCCCAACGATCACGTCGCTGCGGGTTTGAGTTGAATATATCGTCTCCGCATCGAGATCCACGCCGCTCGTGGGTGGATCAGACAGGTGCTTTACCAGGCCGAAATCGACCACTTTGATGTGGCCGCGTTCGCTGATGAGAACGTTCGACGGCTTGATGTCGCGATGGACGATACCCTGATCGTGCGCTTCTCCAAGCGCCAGTGCGATCGCCGAGACGATTTCGACCGAGCGTTTGAGCGTCAGCCCTTCTTCAAGCAGCTCGCTCAGCGACTTCCCTTTTACAAATTCCATCACGATAAACGGTTGGCCGGTAACGGTTTCACCGTAATCGTGCACCATCGCGATGTTTGGGTGGTTGAGTGCGGAAACAGCACGCGCCTCACGGATGAACCGGGCGCGATAGTGATGGTCGGTTGAAGTCAGAAACTTGATGGCCACGCGCCGCGCGAGGTGCAGATCCTCGGCGAGGTAAACTGCGCCCATACCTCCTTCACCGAGCTTCTCGACGATTCGATAATGGGAGACAGTTTGGCCGATCATGGTAGAGGATCGCGTTCACACGCACTTAGGTGATTATCAGAATCATTATGTAAATCATGTCTAATCCTGAAATCTTGTCAAAACAATCGTTGGTGCCTATACCCGGAAAATCAGCTTCACAGGATTAACATGATTATCAGGATTAACATGATTTTTGTGCAAAGCCGGCGTACCTAAAGCGTCGTGGCGCGTATTTTTGCCTCTTGTTCCTCCCGGAACTCGTGCAGCTTTTTGCGCAACTCGGGCCGGCTGTTGGCCAGAATTGCCACGGCAAAAAGGGCAGCATTCACTGCGCCGGCTTTACCGATGGCGAATGTTCCGACCGGTATACCACCCGGCATCTGCACGGTGGACAGCAAAGAATCCAGTCCGTTCAGCGCGCTACTCATCGGCACGCCCAGCACGGGCAAAGTCGTGTGCGCAGCCAGAACGCCCGCGAGGTGCGCGGCGCCTCCTGCCGCTGCAATCACCACTTCCAGCCCGCGCGATTCTGCCGTCGAGCCAAAGTCTGCTGCTAATGATGGCGAACGGTGCGCAGATATAACACGGCATTCATGATCGATCCCAAACTTTGTCAGCGTCTCGTCAGCGTGAGACATCGTTTCCCAGTCAGACTGGCTACCCATAATGACGGCGACAATTGGTTGATTTCCGGTTTTTTCTGCCATGCTATTCACCCTGGTCCAGCGAGAAACCCCGCTCGCCGTCGAATGTGTAGAGTCCCTCGGTTTTAATGAAATCGTATCCCTCGTTCGCGATGCGACCGAGTAGCGATACCACTTGCGCGTGAGCAACTTTGCCGCCGTCAGTCTCCGGCCGGAAACGACAGCGCCAATGATCGGAACAGAAAGTTTCGGTGTGACCGCCCGGCCAAACCTTCACGCCTCGATTGCTGATCATCGTTAGCTTGACGCCTTCACCGTTGACCTTACTCAGCGCCGCACCAAGATCGTTTGCCGAGCCGCTGGTCCAATCGAGAAACACGTCGACGCCGACGAGTTCTTTCTGCGGCACTTTCCTGCCGGCATCCAGAGCGGCGTGCGACTCCTCGCCCTTCTTGTATTTCCGCGCTTTCAGAATCTGTGGCGTTTGGCCCAGTCGCTCGACTACCGCTTCTGCAAACTCCTTCGTCCCGACTTTCTGCTTGCTGACTTTCTCGTCGTAAATGTCGTACGTGTGTATGCCGTCTTCAATCGTGCGCAACCATGCGTTGTGAACTCGCTCGGCTTGTTCAGTCAGGCCAACATGGACCAGCATCATTACTGCGCCGAGCAGTAGTCCCGAAGGATTTGCGAGGTTCTGACCCGCACGTCGCGGCGCGGATCCGTGAATCGCTTCAAACATCGAAACGTGCTCGCCGATGTTTGCCGATCCCGCCAATCCGACTGAACCCGCGATCTGTGCAGCGACATCGGAAAGCACGTCGCCATAGAGATTCGGCATCACGAGTACATCGAACGCTTCCGGCGTGTCGGCGAGTTTTGCGGCGCCGATGTCGACTATCCAGTGCTCGTTTTCGAGCTCAGGATATTCTGCGGCGACTTCGTCAAAGATCTTATGAAACAGACCATCGGTCAATTTCATAATGTTGTCTTTCGTGAAGCACGTGACCTTCTTACGGTTGTTTCGGCGAGCGTATTCGAAAGCGTAGCGAATGATCTTCTCGGAACCGGGGCGCGAGATCAGTTTCAAACATTGAACGACCTGGTTCGTCTGCCGGTGTTCGATACCGGCGTAAAGATCCTCTTCGTTCTCGCGAACGACGACAACGTCCATCACCGGATGTTTAGTATCAACGAACGGATGGTATGACACGCAAGGTCGTACGTTCGCGTACAGACCAAGAACTTTTCGAACGGTAACGTTCAGGCTCTTGTATCCACCACCTTGCGGTGTGGTGATCGGCGCTTTCAGGAAGACTTTGGTTCTTCGCAGCGAGTCCCACGAGCTCGGTTCGATGCCCGATGAGTTTCCGGCGAGATAAACCTTCTCGCCGATATCGATGGTTTCGATGTCCAGAGGCGCGCCCGACGCTTCAAGAATTCGCAACGTGGCCGCCATAATCTCCGGCCCGATGCCGTCGCCATTGGCCACAGTGATAGGGATACGAGTCGACATTTTCCAACCTTTCCTCGTGATTTTAGACGAAGGAGAGATTATACGGATTACGCGGATTTTCGCTAATCTGTGGAATCTGTGCCCGAAAAGTCAAATTTGTCCTTGACCCTTCCGCAAGGGCTCCTGCATACTTCCGCCTACGATACCTACTCTCGCGCGTCAAAGGTGACTGCGCCTGTCCGTGATCGTACAGCGACGAGGTTCGGCTGATAGAGAGTGAGGCAGTTGTCAACCAGTTAGAAGCCGCTCTCGAAGTTTTACCAAAGAGCACCGGGTTCGTCGCAGCTCGCCGAAAGTATCGGAAGTCCCCCCCGAACTGGATCAGCGAATTCCAGCAAGCCCGCGCTTCCCATCAGATAAGGATAGTTAGAATGGCTACAAAACTCTACGTTGGAAACCTCTCGTTTCGTACTACAAGCGAGGAACTCCGCGACGCTTTCGCGGCAGTAGGCACAGTGGAATCAGCTTCGGTGATTGAAGATCGAGAAACCGGTCGGTCACGCGGCTTTGCTTTTGTCGAAATGGCAACCCCTGAGGAGGCAGCAGCAGCAATCGAGGCTTTTAATGGCAAGGACTTTGGCGGACGCAATCTCACCGTCAATGAAGCCAAGCCAAGAACTGATCGCGGCGGCGGCGGTGGCGGCCGTGGCGGTTACGGTGGTGGACGCGGCGGCGGTGGCGGTCGTGGTGGTTACGGCGGTGGCGGTGGCGGCCGTGATCGCGATAACGATCGTTACGAGCGCGAACCCCGCTGGTAGCAACTGAGGGCCGCAGATTCGCGTCATCCGCGTAATCTGTGGCCCTATTTCCTGGCCTCGGGCGTTATCTTCAAACTCAATTTCTCTCCCGCTCTCATAACTTCAATCACATATTCCTGACCGGCTTTCATCTCGCCGAGCGCGTGTGTGTAGTCGTAAACGTTTTTCACGTCGCGCGTGCCGATCTTCACGATACGATCGCCAGGCTTGATGCCCGCTTTCGCGGCGGGCGAACCTTCGCGCACGCCGTCGATCAGCAGTCCATCCGTGCTATCTGCATAATTGGGAATCGTACCGAGGTAGACGCGAAACACGCTCGCGCGTGGCGGCTCGCTCTTCGCCGTCGTGTAAGTCAGACGTTTGTCAGCGGCGTCAACGTCTCTCACGATGCGTGCAACAAGACGCAGAATGCGTGCTTCGTCGTCGTAGTTGATCTTGTCAAACGTGTCGGAAGGTTTGTGATAGTCGTTGTGTGTTCCGGTCCAGAAGAAGAGGACAGGAATCTGTTTGATGTAGAACGACTGGTGATCGCTTGGACCATAGCCGTCTTCGTTGAGCGTCAACTCGAATGCGCCCGTGGGATCGACAGTCATGATCGGTCTGCCGTTGGAAGATACTACGATCGGTATTTTCCTGACGGGCGGTTGATCGGTAGTCGCAGTCACCTGAATCGTCTGTGCGGTGTTTGCCTGCTTGATGATGTCTTTCCACTCTTTCGACGTTCCCACGCCGCCGATCACGAGTTTGCGATCTTTCATACGGCCGATCATGTCCATGTTGATCATGGCGATCGTGTTTGCGAGCGGAGCGACGGGATGATTGACGTAGTAATTTGAACCGAGCAGTCCTTCTTCTTCGCCGCCGAACGCGATGAAGATGATGGAGCGTTTCAGTTTTGGCCTTTGCGCGCTGAATACGCGTGCGAGCTCGATCAGGCCCGCAGTTCCGGAGGCATTGTCGTCAGCGCCGTGATGGATATCGCTGGCATTCGGCGTCAGGCTCCCACTTCCTTCACCTCCACGTCCGAGATGATCGTAGTGAGCGCCGATCACAATATGTTCGTTTTTGAGGATCGGATCGGACCCTTCGAGAACGCCGACGACGTTGTAAGCCGGAACTTCACGACGTATGACGTCGACGTCGAGACTTATTTTCCATGGCAGCTCCGCATATGCTGCCTCCGATTTTGTCTTAGCCGCCTCCTCAATACTCTCAATCGATT
>DASUPZ010000480.1:0-5385 GCA_036280855.1 Pyrinomonadaceae bacterium
AGAAGAGAGATCAGCTGGCTCAGTTAAGTACCGACTTCAAACGCAGGGGCGAAGATGCCGAAGCTGCTTACGCAAAGCGACGCCAGGAGATCTTCCTGCCGCTGCAACAAGACATCGGTAAGGCGCTCGAAGCGTTTGCAAAAGCACGCGGTATCACCGTGATCGTCGATGGCAGCCAGGTGCCGTTTGTTTATGCAGCCGATAACATCGACATCACTCGTGCTTTCATCGCCGAGTTCAACACCAAGAACCCGGCGACTGCCGCAGCGACCACCGCGCCGGCCCAGCCGTCGCAACCGTAGTCAAAACATGTTCAGCAAATATCTCTTTCCAATCAGCGCTTTGATAGTCGTGGCATTCGCCACGACTATTTGCGCTCAGCAGCCCGCAGCAACGCCAGTCGCGACTCCGGCTGCACGGCCTGCGGCGACTCCGGCGCCATCCGCACCGGCTCCTCAGGCGGCTGTGCCAGTGCCGGTCAGCAAGATGGCTGTTATCTACACGGACGCGTTTCTTGACCAGAAAACCGGCATCACGAAATTCAATAGTGTGCTCGCGAAACTGAACGGCGAGTTTAAGCAAATCAAAGACGAGCTCGACGGTATGCAGACCCGAGCAACAACGCTCGAAGCTGAAATCAACAACCTGCGACAGAACGCGGCAACGCCGGTTGCAACGCTGCAAACGAAAATCGATCAACTGGAGCAGTTGAAGAAGGATGCTCAGCGTAAGGGTGAAGACGCTCAAGCTTCGTACAATCGCCGCCGGCAGGAACTTTTCCTTCCGTTGCAGGAAGAGATTGGCAAAGCGCTCGAGGTTTTTGCAAAAGCCCGCGGCATCAACGTGATTATCGATGGTGCCCAGGTGCCTTTGCTCTACGCTGCCGAAAGCATCGACATCACGCGCGCGTTTATTACTGAGTTCAACACGAAGAATCCTGTAGCCGCAGCCACAACAGCCACGCCGCCGAGATAAGCCGCAAAAAGGCACAAGCAGCACAAATGTTCAGTTTGTGCTTCTTTGTGGCCATGATGCTATGGAAACAGTTCTCGATTCACTGGCCATCCAGAAGCTACTGCCGCATCGTTATCCGTTCCTTCTCGTCGATCGCATCATCGAGCTCGTACCCCGCGAAAGAATCGTCGGCATAAAGCAGGTCAGTATCAACGAGTCGTTTTTTCAGGGCCACTTCCCGGGCGCGCCTGTGATGCCTGGTGTACTGGTGGTCGAGGCCCTCGCGCAGGTTGGAGCAGTGCTGGCGTTGCGCGAGATTGAAGATCGGGATCAGAAACTGGTGTTGTTTACAGGGATCAAGGAAGCACGTTTTCGCCGGCCCGTCGTGCCTGGCGATACGCTCGTGTTGGAGGTCACTGCCTTGCGCATCGGCTCGCGCGTGCAGCGCATGCGCGGCGAGGCGAAGGTGGAAGGGCAGTTGGCCGCCGATGCCGAGATTATGAGCATCGTCGCTCCCCGAGAACAGGAATAGGTCCTATAACGACCTATCCGACCTATAGGACTTATTAGTTTTATGTCCACAGCCGCTCACCCGACCAGCATTCATCCCACGGCCGTTGTCAGCCCGGGAGCACAGATCGGCTACGATTGCTTCATCGGTCCCTATTGCATCGTCGGCGATGAGGTCCAGCTCGGCGACGGCGTCCGGCTCGAATCCCATTGCGTGATCGACGGCCGTACTTCCATCGGCGCAGGCACCCACGTCTTCCCTTTTGTTTCCATAGGGCTTGCCTCGCAGGACCTGAAGTACAAAGGCGAACCCTCGGAAACTCGCATTGGCGAACGAAACAAGATCCGTGAATTCGTAACGATTCATCGCGGCACTGCCGGCGGTGGAATGCTCACGAAGATCGGCGACGATTGCCTCATCATGGCCCAGGCCCACGTTGCTCACGATTGCATCATCGGCGACGGCGTGATCATGGCCAATGCCGCCACACTCGCCGGACACGTGATTATCGAAGATCGGGCAAACATCGGTGCCTATTCCGGCGTGCACCAGTTTTGTCGCGTCGGCAAAGAAGCTTATATCGGCGGCTACTCCGTCGTCGTCAAAGATGCTTTGCCTTTTGCTTTGACCGTGGGCAATCACGCGAAGTGTTACGGGCTGAACATCACCGGCATGAAGCGGCGCGACTATTCTCGCGCGACGATCGATGCGCTGCATCACGCCTTCCACCTGTTGCTTTCCGCAAAACTCAACACCACTCAGGCAGTCGAACGCATCAAGGAAGAGATTCACGATTCTCCTGAAGTCTCCGATCTGGTGCGGTTCATCGAAGCATCCGAGCGCGGCGTTACCAAATGAAGTTTGGATTGATCGCGGGTAACGGCAAGTTTCCCTTCATGGTCGTGGAGGGAGCGCGCCAGTCGGGCGTGCCGCTTGTTGTCGCCGCGATCCGCGAAGAGACTGATCCGAAGATGGACCAGCTTGCCGATCGCGTGAAGTGGGTTGGCATCGGACAGCTTGGGCGGATGATTCGCTTTTTCAAGGAAGAGGGTGTTGAGAAAGCGATCATGGCGGGGCAGGTGAAGCACGTTCAGATTTTCAGTCGTGCAGTTCCCGATGCGCGAATGTTGAAAGTGCTGCTGAAACTCCCGCGCCGCAATACCGACTCGCTAATCGGCGCGATTGCTACGGAGCTTGAGAGCGAAGGGATCGAGCTGGTCGACTCGACTTGTTTTCTCCAGGACTCGCTGCCGAAGACAGGCACGATCACGCGCCGCCAGCCGTCGAAACAGGAACGAGAAGACATTGCTTACGGGCTGGAGATCGCGCATGAGATTGCACGGCTCGACCTGGGCCAGACGATTGTCGTGCGCGGGCAGGCGTGCGTAGCGATTGAAGCGATGGAAGGCACGGACGAAACGATCAAACGTGCCGGGCAACTCGTCTCAGGGCGATTGACTGTCGTGAAGGTCGCGAAGCCGAATCAGGATATGCGTTTTGATGTGCCGGTGGTTGGGGTGCCGACGATCGAAGCGATGGTCGAAGCGGGTGCGACGTGTTTGTGCATCACTGCCGGGAAGACGCTGATGTTCGACCGCGATGAGATGATTCGCGCCGCGGATAAAAACAAGATCTCAATCGTGGCGGTATAGGTCAAAGAAAATAGGTCCTATATGACTTATAGGACCTATTCTGGTTTTGACCTATTTGTTGTTGGAATCAGAACCCGGGGGAGGCGATTGCGGTCTGCTCGGCCTTCGGGTCGTAAGGCGTCGCGAGGTATTTCTTCGCTACCGCCTGCGCATTGTCGTAATCGATCCCCGACTGCACCGCCTTCTTGTATTCCGACACCGCGCGTTCGCGCTCGCCTTTTGCATCGTACGCATTGCCGCGTTTGATATGGGCCCATACTTCGATCCACGACGGCTTCAGATTACCGATCAGCGACGCCTCGAGATTGTCCAGCGCCTGTTGCCAATTGCGCTGTTCGAGGAAGAGCAGCCCGAGATTGTAGTAAACCCAGGAGTTTGAGCGGTCGAGCTTCAGCGCCGCCTCAAACTGCTGTTGCGCCTCGGCGTAAATGCCTTCTTTCATCTGCTCGATCCCGCGTCGTGCGATAATCGACACGCGCAGATCGTCCGACATCCGCAGGATCTTATTATTCGGATCTACAACCACCTCGATCGGCTGACCATTCGATTCAAAGTCGAAGTCTTCGCTCCGGCCTTCAATGCGAACAGTCTTCTGCTGGTTGTCACCTTCTGCGCGAAGCAGCAGTTCAACCGGCATGCGCAGCGTTTCGAGGTTTTGCTTGACCGTGCCGCGTGCACGAAACTTACCTGAGCGAGTGCGGATGATTTGATAATCGACGGTGAACTCCGGAACGCCAGTTCCTTCCACCCACTGCGCAAAGAAGTAGCGCAGGTTCTCCTGCGAGATCTTTGCTGCAAGTTGCTCGAAGTCGTCTATCGACGCATTCTTGCCTTTGAAGTTTTGCAGGAACGTAGCCAGCAACTGATCGAACTTTTCACGACCTATCGTCTCTCGCAGCATGCGAAAGACCATCGAACCTTTGTAGAAAACGATCGACTGGTACGCCGCCGATTGATCGTCGAGCGCATTCGGCGCGCGCGCAATCGACGCGGTTTGTTCAAACGTCAGCGCCCGCTCCTGTTGCTCGCGCTGAGCAGCGTCAAGACCACCGGCGCTCAACGTGCTTTCACGAAACGCAAACGCGCTCCACTCCGCGAGACCCTGCGACAGCCACGCATCGTCAAACGATTTAAGTCCGACGCTCTGGCCCCACCACTGGTAAGCAATCTCTCTTTGAAGCTTTTCTTCAGGCACGGGCCGGGTCGGGTCAAACATCTTCGTCGACAGGAAAATCATGCCCGGACCGGAGTAAGTGTCTAAACTCTCATCGTCAATCTGCACCACCACGAGGCGATTACCAAAGAGCGGAGCACCGTAGCGCTTGGTGTAAAACTCGAGCACTCGCCCGGTCAGTTCCGCAAACACTTCGAGCCGCTTTTCGCTGCCCGGCATCGCGTACAACTGAAGGTCGTAATTGGCGTAGCGAAGATTTCTGTTGATGTATTGCCCGGCGGCAAAGTTTCCGATCAACACGGGTTGGCGGTGCACAAAACGATAGCGTACGGCGTTCTCTTTCGGAGCGGGTTGTGCGACGACCGCATCGTCACTGGTGCCGGCCACCTGCAAACCTTGAGGCACGATAAACGTGATGTCTGACGTGGCTCTGTCGGCGGCGTAATCGTGAAATGGGAACCATCGCGAGGCGTACATCAGGTAAGTACCTTCGGTGCCGACGTAGGCCAAACGCCTTGTCGCGAGGGGCCCGCCTTCCGGATTGAGCAGCGCGCCGCTCCAGCGAAAGCGGAGCGTCACAGGCTGGTTTGCCGGAACGACCTGGCCCAGATCGATGCGAACGCTCGGGCCGAGAGACCCGACTCCGACCGCATCCTGGACAAAGCCGGTCAACGGCTTTCCGTCTCGTTCGATACTCTCAACCTTCAACGAACCATTCAGCTCGAAAACCACTGAGCGCGTCGCATCCAGGGGCACGAAAGTGACGTCGGCGCCGGCGCGAAGCACGTGTTGTTCGGGGATGATCTGAGCCTCGATACGGTAGTGCGTTACGTCAAAACGGCTCGCGGCTTGTTGAGGCGCGGGCTGTTGCGCGGCGGTTGCGAGGGCCAGCGTCAGCAGAGCTAAAACAGGCATAACGCTGGGGAAAATCAGTCTTATTTTCTTCATGGTATTGGTGCGAACGATTATACGCCGCGAGGACTTTGGATGGTAAGAACTCCCTGCCGGTTGGCCACGCCCTGCCCAGCCTTGGAGTGCGGCGGCCTGGCGCCGCTTTTGTAATCGATCAGGCGTGATCCGTAACAAAGCGGCGC
>DASUPZ010000481.1:0-4034 GCA_036280855.1 Pyrinomonadaceae bacterium
AAACCGCCCGATGCGCTGACTCGAGCAGCGGCACTCGTCAATGGGCAAGCCGATCCTCTCGTGCCTGCGGGTGCAGCAAATTCCGCAGTTGCGCGCGAGGTGGACCAGGTGCTTGCGAAAGCGATGGCCCAGAATCGCGAACAGCGTTACGCGAATGCGCTTGAGATGCGCAGGGCACTGAAGGATAGCGAGCAGGCTTCGACCGTCGTCGATCGTGGTGAAGCGCAAACGATGCTGTTTCCGCAGCCGGCCCCGACAGTTGCTATTCCGACTCACACAGCGGTGCGGCAGCAAACGGTTCCTGCGGGTGAGACGACGGTGGTCCGTCCGAGTTCGCGTGGAAGAGTTGTGCCGGTGGCGATCTCGGCGGCGGTGCTGTTGATCGTTGCGTGCGGCGCGCTTGGTTTCTACATGCTGCAAAGTCGCAGCGATGAGCCCGTTGCGCAAGTAAACACTGTAGCGCCGTCTCCACAAAATCCGGTGGTCCATACGCCGTCGGTTCCGCAAGCCAGTCCGTCACCCGAGAAAGCGGAAGCGGCTCCGGTCCCAACGCAGCAGACCAGACCTCAGCGCGAAGAGCCGCGGAAAGAGGCAACGCCGAAAGCTGAAACGAGAGTTGAAGCTGAAGCGGAGGCCCACGATGAGAATGAACGAGACGATCCGGATGTGCCGCTACCGCCTGAGTTTCAGCAGCAGCCGCGAGTACAAGTGAAGCGGTTACCCGGAGGCACGGTGATTCGAACGTTGCCTGACGGGACGCAGTTGATTACGACGCGCGAAGGCATGCGAATGCTGATCACGAAGGATGGCGTGAAGAAGATTTTGTCTCCCCCAAGGCCTGGACGCCGCAGGCCACCGCCGGTGCCATCACCGGAGCCGTAGTTCAGAGTTCAACCTTTAGGTTGTCGTGAAGAGCAAGCTAAAGCTTGAACTCTGAACGTTTGAGGTAAAGCAATGTCGAGATCTAATTCAGCGCGTGTAGCGTTGGCGGTGCTTGCACTTTTTGCGGCAGTGTCCGTGGGAGCGAAGAGCGAGAGGCCGGTCGCGCCTAACATTCGAATCACGCCACCGGCGCCAGTCTTCGATCAAAAGGAACGCGTGACGGAGTTGATGCAGCGACGCGAGCGCGTGGCCCAAAGCATCGGCCCGCAATCGATGCTCATTCTCTTCAGCACCGAACCGCGCATCTATTCCAACTCCGTCAACTATCCGTATCGCCAGGAAAATAATCTTTACTATCTCACCAATCTCAAGCAGAAAAATGCGACTCTCGTTCTGCTTCCGGGCAACACAAAGTTTCGCGAAATCCTTTTTATACCGCGGCGGAATCCCTGGAGTGAGGCCTGGGAAGGGCACATGTACAGCCCTCAGGAAGCGCACCAGTTGTCGGGTGTCAGGGAGATCTGGTACGCGAACGAGTTTAAGCCGTTCATGGATGCGCTTCGGAATCGACAGCCATACCGGCCCGCGCCTGAAAACGTCTTCATGTCAGATCTTCCTCCCACCACGACGTTGAGCAACGATCATGGTTTCGCGACGCTGTTTGACGCAGCAGCGAAGGGCGACGCCGGGATCTTCATGCTGGTTCCCGGCGATGCTGAAAGCCGCGAATACAAATATGAGCAACGCTTCGCTACCGATTGGGTCAAGACTGCCTCAGGTTACAGCATCAAGAACGCTTGGCCCATCTTTACAAAGATGCGTTTGGCAAAGTCGCCGATGGAACTGCGGATCATGCAGCACGCGATCGATATCAGTATCGAAGCGCACCAGCGTGCATGGGCTGCCGCCGGCGACGCGAAGTGGGAATACGAAGTCGATGCGGAAGTGGCTTATACGTTCAAGCTCAGAAACGCGGACAACTGGGGTTATCCCGACATCGTGGGCTGTGGTCCAAATGCGACAACGCTCCACTACATCGAATCGCAAGGGCCTGTGAAACAGGGTGAGTTGCTGCTGATGGACGTGGGCGCCGAATACGATCACTACACCGCCGACATTACGCGGACGTTTCCAGTCAACGGCAAGTTCACTCCCGCGCAGGCGGCCCTTTATCAAATTGTTTATGACGCACAGGACGCTGGCGCGCGTGTGGCAAAGCCAGGCGCGACCCTATCAGACGTAAACCGCGCGGCAACGGAAGTCATTAAAGACGGGCTGTTGAAGCTCGGACTGATCACCGATCGCAATTCGAGCCAGTACCGCCTATGGTTCATGCATGACACGTCACACTGGTTAGGGATGAACGTTCACGATGTTGGTAGTGGGTCGCGGTTTGTGCCGGGAGCTGTTTTCACAAACGAGCCGGGGATTTACGTGCGGCTCGACGCGTTGGACCACAAGCCGGGTGGCTGGAAGCCGGAAGATTGGGAGAAATTCAAGACTGCGGTCCGGCCGGCGTTTGAGAAGTACAAGGGGACCGGCGTGCGGATCGAGGACGACCTGCTGATAACGGATGAGGGCGTACGCTGGTTGAGCGAAGCACTCCCGCGGAAGATCGCGGATATCGAGGATTTTATCGCGAAGGCTCGCCGGCCGAGCGAATAGGACAAAAGCAGAATAGGTCGAATAGGTCCTATAGGACCTATATTTAATGAGCGCTCTTAGTGCTTTTGGAAGAATCGTTTGAGCCACCCTGAGAACCACCTCAGGGCTGTTCGAAAAAAGCCGTGTTGCGGAGGTGGCTCACCCACCTCCGTCTTTGCTTCTGCACCCAGACACGTAAAGAATTGCGCCGCCATCATCTTCGCAGTACCCTGGATCATTCGTTGGCCCACGCTCGCGATCGTTCCGCCGACCTGTACATCTCCTGAATAATTGACCTTCGTGAACTCCCCGTCCTGTTCCAGATCGAGATCGCCGGAACCCTTGAGAAAGCCGGGAGCGCCTTTGCCCTCGACGACCATCCGGAAATGCTCGGGCTCGCGCAGATCTTCGAGCCGGACCTTTCCGTCAAACACGCCTTTGATCGATCCAACGCCGGCGCGGATCGTCGCCGCAAAAGTGTTGTCTCCCGTACGTTCAAGCCGTTCGCAACCCGGAATACAGCGCTGCAAAACATCCGGATTAACGAGGGATTGATAGACGCGTTCCCGCGTCGCTTCAAGCTGATGACTGCCTTCGAGTTTCACTGGACCTTCGTCTTCGCCGCTTGAATCGCCCTGCGCGCGTGCACCTGTGCAAGGTGACAGCGGTACTCGCCGGATGCATAAAGATCGGCGTTTGGATCGATACCATCGCACACGTGTGCGACTGCCGTAGCGATCGCGTTATCGTCGAGGTTGATGCCCGCAAGCGCGGCTTCTACAGCATTCGCGCGATAGGCTTTTGCGCCGACTCCAGTCACGCCGATTCCGGCCGACTTACACGAGCCGTCGTCATTCAACGGGAGATGCACAGCGATCCCGACGACAGCAAATCCCGAAGCCGGATGTGGCACTTTCTGGTACGCCTGCCCGAAACGTCCGGTGGGCTTTCGAATGCGGATCTCGCGGAGGATCTCGCCTGGCATAAGGCTCGTCGTAAGCAGATCCACAAAGAAGTCTTCCGCGTTTTCGGTTCGTTCACCATTTGGTCCAACCAGGACGAGTTCGGCGTCAAGCGCGAGCACTGCCGCGGGCCAGTCACCGGCGGGATCGGAATGTGCGATGCTGCCGCCAATCGTTCCCTTGTTGCGCACCTGAACGTCGCCGATGCTTCTCGCGCAATCAGACAAGAGGGGGCAGATACGCTGCAACAGCTCCGACGATTCCATTTGATAGTGCGTGGTGGTGGCGCCGATCAGGATCTGATCGCCCTCTTCGCGGATGTAGGAGAGCGACTTGATACGTGCGATGTCCACGAGCAACTGCGGTTGTGCGAGACGCAGCTTCATCGCAGGGATGAGACTGTGCCCACCGGCGAGAACTTTCGCGCCATCGGGATCGCTCGCAAGCAATGTCACTGCCTCTTCGAGCGTTGCGGGCGCTTGATAATCAAACGGTGCGGGAATCATTGTTAATTATCCTCCAAACGTTCTCGGGCTTGATCGGCAT
>DASUPZ010000482.1:0-4008 GCA_036280855.1 Pyrinomonadaceae bacterium
ATCGTGCGTGATCGATATAAAAGCGGCGCCAGGACGCCGCACTCCAAGGCTTTCCTGTGGTAAAGTGTTCCGCCATGACCGATAAAAAAGGATGGGGTTCGACTGTCGCTGGTTGGTTTATCGAACGAGACGAGCCGGCGACGCCAGTTGAAACCGACTTTGCCGAGGTCCCCGAGCCACCCTCGCCTCCTGCTGTGGAAAATTACACCAGTCCGTCGCCCACGCAGTCTGTTTTCCAGAAATCTCCGCCGCTCCCGGTCGCCGGCCAGGTCGACTTCGCTGCCGTATTTGAGGCCGCGGGGGTGAACCCCGAGGAGCAGCAATTCGTATCACGCACCACTGACTTACTTCGCAGCCTCCCTGCGGGCACTGAAACGGCGGTGAAGAAGCAGATCGTCGAAGCTTCGCTGAAAGCTTTCGGCGTGCCGATTGAAAAGATAATCGAAGCGACGGTCGAAGAGATTCAGGCGCTTGACGGTTACATCCGCAACGGCGCCGCTGATAATGAGAAATTAATTCAGGAGTCTGACGCGCGCATCAAGCAGTATGAAGAGGAGATCAGAAACATCCGGAGCGTGATGCAGCAGAGTGTTGACGAACAGCAGCAACTCATCAAAATGTGCAACGAGAAGAAACTCGAGGTTCAGCAAGTGCTGGAGTTTTTTGGACAGGAGACAGTCGGGGCAGTCGTTAAAGCTTCACCCAAACTCCACGATCCTTCAGATCAGGCGAGCGCTTAAATAGGTCGATAGTCCTATAAGACCTATAAGTCTTATTGTAGAGAAAGGAAACAAGACCTATGTTCAAACGGTTGGCTAACCTCTGGCGCGGATTCTTGTCGCTGTGGATTTCCGACATCGAGAAGGAACATCCGGAGATTGCCTACGAGAACGCGATCAACTCGATGGTGGCAAAGTATTCGAAGTTGAAGACCGCCACCGCTGGAATCATCCGCCGGCGTGAAGAACTCGACGAACGTTACAAACGAGCGACGACCGAGCTGGCCCAGACAGAAGCTGAACTCGACACCGCCGTCAGCACCAACCAGGATGACCTCGCCGTCATTCTGATCCAGAAGAAGAACCAGCTTGCTGCCGACGTTGCGGAGCTGAAGGCCGAAATGGAAAGCGCACGCACCGATGCCGACTCAGCTAAGACTTCTTTACTCGGCGTGCAGTCGGAAATCAGAAAACTGCAAAGCGAGCGCGATTCAATGCTGGCCAAGATGCAGTCGGCACAGGCGCGTATCAAAGTGCAGGAACAACTCGACGGATTGTCAGTCGATGCTGAAGTGAAGGCACTCGACAACGTCCGTCAGCACATCAAGACCACCATTGCCGAAGCGAATCTGGGCAAAGAGCTTTCTGAGTCCTCACTCGATTCGCGACTGGCTGCGCTGCGTAATCAAACCGGCGACGTCCAGGCCCGGCAACAACTCGCCGAACTCAAAGCCAAAAAAGCGGCACAGCAGGCACAGACAAATAAGACTATGTAGCTTCGTTTTTGTGCTTAGTGCTTTGTGCTTTGTTCAGCAACGTGCGTCCGCGTTGCGGCAAAGCGCAAAGCACCAAGTACGAAGTACAAAGCACAAACGAGAGGTGACAAATGAGACTGACTCCTTTGGCCAAGGGTTTTATTGCTGTAATCGTATTGCTGGTTATCGGTTTTGCGACCTGGCATTACAAGGGCGACTCGATCAGAGAATGGGCCGGCGGTGAAAGGGCCGCCACCAACGAAGACTCGAAAGCGGATTTCGACAAGCTCAAGGATGCACCCGCCGATCCGGGCCGCAATGTCGGTTCGTCCGGCGTTAGCGCGACGACGATCGGCACAGGCCGGTTAAACCGTCCCCTCGTCGTCGGCATCAACACGTGGGCCGGCCACGCTCCCGGGATCGTTTTCAATAACGGCATGGATCCGAATCCCGGGTCGCAGTACAAATCTAAATACGGCATCGACGTGAAGTTTGTGCTGCTCGAGGATCCAGGCGCTAAACTCGCCGCATTCCGAAGCGGCCAGGTCGACATCATGTGGAACACGGTCGACAACTGGGCGCGCGAAGCCGCGATTCTTGCCGAAGAGAACAAGTCAGCAAAGTCGATCATCATGCAGGATTGGTCGCGCGGCGGCGACGGCATCGTTGCGCTTTCGTCGATCAAGTCAATCGAAGATCTGAGAGGAAAGAAGATCGCGTGTACGCAGTTTACGCCTTCACACTTCCTGCTGCTCTACTTGTTGGCGCAATCGGGTATGACTCCCGAAGAGCGTAATGCAGTTGAGCGAAACATTGTCTTTACAACCGACGCGCCCGCAGCCGCGGCTGCTTTCAAAGCAAAGCAGGTCGATGCCGCCGTCACCTGGGAACCGGATCTCTCCGCTGCCGTGACTTCTCGTGGCGCCGAAGCGCACGTTCTGATTTCAACGCAGGCCGCCACCAACATCATTGCCGACACGCTTTGTGCGACTCAACAACTGATAGATCAGGCGCCGGAAACGGTTCGCGATTTCGTACGCGGCTGGCTCGACGGCATCGAGATGATCAAAAACAATCCGAATGGCTCGTACGAAGTCGTGGGCCAGGCACTGAAGCTCGACAACGAAACAGTCTCGGGCATGCTTTCGGGATTGAAACTCACGCCTTACGCAGACAATGCTCAGTTCTACGGGCTCGCTGGTCCAAAAGCTCACTACGAAACGCTCTTCAATACCGCGTCGGTGATCTGGAGAAAGAAAGGTCTCATCACGAGACCGGTGGAAGCAAAAGCGTGGGCCGACACGCGGTTCCTTCAGGCAGTCGCCGCCAGCTACCCGGGCCAGAAAGTTGAAGAAGCTCCGGTGGTGGCGAAAGCGCCTTCGTCGAGAGATGTTCCGATCCTGCATCAACAGATTCAGATTCAGTTCACTCCTGGATCTGACCAGATCATGCCCGGTTCGTACCTGTTGCTCGACAAGCTGGGTGAGACGATGACGTCGTTTGGCAACACGGTTCTGCGAATTGAGGGAAATACTGACAGCACGGGCTCGGCTTCGGGTAACGTGTCGCTCTCCGAGAGGCGTGCGCAGTCGGTTAGAAACTATATCGTTCAGAACTTTCCAAACATTCCGCCGTCGCGGTTTCAGACGATCGGACGCGGATCGGCTAATCCGATCGCTGAGAACACTACGGAAGCCGGACGGCAACAGAACCGGCGTACTGATATTAAGGTGATCCTGGCAACGAACTAAAACCAGGCCGCGGATAAACGCGGATGAAAACGCGGATTTAGTTTTGATCTGTGTAAATTCGCGTTAATCCGCGGCTAATTAACGACAATGGCTAGAAGCACTTTATTTGCGATACGTGCGCCGCTGCCACGTCGCACCGCGTTTTTGCTCGGCCTCGTCGCGCCTGCGCTTGTGCTTGGTGCGTGGTGCGTGCTGAGTTACGGCGGACTCGTGGAACCGGGTTTTTTGCCGAAGCCCACCGAGGTCGTCCGCGGTACGCTCCAACTGTTTCTTCATTACGACCTCGCGAAAGCGATCCTGATTTCCACACAGCGCATCGCGATCGCATTTCTACTGGCTTCGGCGATCGCTCTGCCGCTCGGCATTTTGATGGGCACGTTTGATCCGATCAATCGTTTCTTCGAGCCCATAGTGGCGCCGCTGCGCTACATGCCGATCTCCGCGTTTATCCCGCTTCTCATTCTGTGGTTTGGTATTTACGAGAAGCAGAAGATCGCGTTCCTGTTTCTCGGCGTGTTCGTTTACCTCTTGCCGGTGGTAGTTTCTTCGATACGACTTGTTCCGGAAGAGCTGGTCCAAACAGCACTCACGCTCGGCGCCTCGAAGTTTCAGGTCATCAGGACGGTGCTCGTGCCCGCCGCGCTGCCTGAGATCTTTGACAGTTTTCGAGTGATGAATGCGATCGCTTGGACCTACGTGATTCTCGCGGAAGCCGTGAACCCCGAATACGGTCTGGGATACATGGTCGAACTTGCGCGCACACATCACAGAGCATCATGGTCG
>DASUPZ010000483.1:0-4608 GCA_036280855.1 Pyrinomonadaceae bacterium
GAACTCGTTTGAATGTAAGTCAAGCTAGCCTTCTGTGCTCGAACTGCATTGACATAGGTTATTATGATTGTCGATTGGCAATTGCCGATTGCCAATCGACAATGACAGTGATGGCGGTACCCTGAAATGCATACACGACCGCGCATCGGCATCACGATGCGCATTGAACACGCGACCGATCGGTTCTATCTCGGGCGTCATTACAGCGAGGCCGTCGAGGCCGCCGGTGGTGTCCCCGTCCACATTAGTCTCATTCCAAAGTTTGATTACATCGAAGCCGTCGTCGACGGTCTTGATGGAATTCTCCTGCCGGGAAGCGATTCGGATGTCGATCCGTTGCGGTATGGTCAACAACCTCATCCGGCCCTCGGCCTGGTTCAAACTATCAAGGATGAAACCGATCTGATGGTGATCGAAGCGGCTGAGAAGAGACGCATGCCGCTGCTCGCGATCTGTTTCGGCATGCAGGTGCTGAACGTCTCGCGAGGCGGAACTCTGATTCAGGACATCAGATCGCAGGTTCCGGGTGCTATCAAACACGAGCAAGGCGTGCCTCGTGATCGTCCCTCGCATCGCATCAGCATCCTGAAAGACAGCAAACTGTCGCACATTGACGGAGCGCTGAACGCTCTCGTCAACAGTCACCATCACCAGGCAATCGAATCGCTCGGAGCAGATCTGGTCGCGACTGCCTGGACCAGCGATGGCGTGATTGAGGCAATGGAAGATCCGCGACCGGATCGGTTTGTGATGGCAGTTCAGTGGCACCCTGAGCTTGGCTGGGAGCATGATGCACTCTCTCAACGATTGTTCAAGTCGCTTGTGAGCGAAGCCGCTACGGCACGCGACTCGGCGCTCGCTTCGCTGTCCACGCCCGCATGAAGCAAAACAGCAGTTTGGGTTTGGCGGAGCGAGTTGCGCTTGTGACCGGCGGATCGCGCGGCATCGGAAGGGCGGTCGTCGAACTTCTCGCTTCGCACGGCGCACACGTCGCCATCAATTACGTGAGCGACGAAGAAGCCGCTCTCGAGACGTGCAGGATCGCGCAAACGCACGGCGTCAAAGCTTTAGCAGTGCAAGCGGATGTGTCACGCATCGAAGAAGCCGAGCGGTTGCTTCAACAAACAGTTGAGCACCTCGGTCGAGTGGATTTCCTGATCTGTAATGCAGGAATTTGGAAGGGCGCTGCAGTTGAGTCGATCTCGGAAGAGCTCTGGGACAAAACGCTGGACATCAACCTGAAAGGGACGTGGTCGGTTTGTCGCGCCGCAGTTCCGTTGATGAAGCAGCAGCGATTTGGACGCATCGTTATCGTAAGTTCGACAGCAGGGCAGCGAGGAGAAGCTAACTACTCCAACTACGCGGCATCGAAAGGCGCGCAGATCTCGTTTACCAAGTCGCTGGCGACTGAGCTCGGCGCATTCGGCATCAACGTAAATTGCGTCGCGCCGGGCTGGGTCCAAACGGACATGACTGCGGAAGCTTTATCGGATCCGCAGGAGATCGAGTGGATTAACAAAAACGTTCCGTTAGGTCGCGTGGCGAACCCGGAAGATATTGCCGGACCGATCGTGTTTCTTTGTACCGAATGGGCAGGGCACATGACAGGTGCAGTGCTAAGTGTTAACGGCGGATCAGTTTTATAGGAGAATCTCAGGTATGACTTTAACTCTCGACCGAGAAAGCGAAGTTCTCATTAAAAAGTCAGTGGCGCCCGTGCAGCTGGGACTTGAGAAGTTACTTGAAGAGATTCCTGCGTCGGTCAAAGGAGCCCGCATCGGACTGATCTGCAACCAGGCCTCTGTGGACCACGGCTACCACCACGCCGCCGATCGACTGCACGAGCATGATGGCATCGAACTGCGAGCTTTGTTTGGACCGCAGCACGGAATTCGCGGCGACGTTCAGGACAACATGATCGAAACGGACCACGGCCTCGATCGCAAAACCGGCTTGCCCGTACATTCGCTTTACAGTGAAACGAGAGAACCTACTGATGCCATGCTCGAAGACGTCGACGTGCTCGTTTTCGACATGCAGGACGTCGGCTGCCGCATCTACACCTTTGTTTATACGCTTGCTAACTGCATGCGCGCGGCGCGGCGGCTCGGGAAGAGAGTAGTTGTTTGCGACCGGCCGAATCCGATTAACGGCGCGAGTATGGCCGGAAACATACTTGAACCTGAATACGCGTCGTTTGTCGGGCAGTTTCCGCTCCCAACTCGTCATGGAATGACCGTCGGCGAACTGGCGCGAATGTTTAATGAACACTTCAAGATCGGAGGCGAACTGGAAGTGATTCCGATGAGCGGCTGGAGACGAGAGTTCTGGCACGACGATACGGATGCGCCGTGGGTCATGCCTTCACCAAACATGCCGACACTCGATTCCGCGACTGTGTTTCCAGGAACAGTCCACTTTGAGGGCACACAGGTTTCTGAAGGACGCGGAACAACCAAACCGTTCGAGCTGATCGGCGCGCCGTACATTAACGCCGACGCATACGCAGAACGGCTCAACGATCTCGGCTTACCCGGCGTGTACTTCAGAAGCTGCGGTTTTCAGCCGACATTTCAGAAGCACGCAGGCGTTACTTGCGGCGGCGCACAGATTCACGTACTCGATCGCGATTCGTTCGAACCCTGGGTGACGGGAATCGCAATGGCCAAACTCGCTCACGACATGTTCCCGAATGAGTTTCGGTGGAAAGAGCCACCGTACGAGTACGTCTACGACAAGAACCCGTTTGACGTGATCAGCGGAACCGCAAAGATCCGCGAGGCGTTTGAGAAGGGAATCGAGCTCGACAGCATCGTTAACGAAACAAAAGACCCGCTTGCTGAGTTTAAGAAATTACGTGAAGCATTCCTTTTATATTGATCGGAAGTTAAGGCGCGACATCAGGGGTCGCCGTGCCGACCGCTAAGGTGAAAACTTAGCTTTGCCCCGGAGGGGCAACATGTTTATAGCTCGACGTCCTGCGACGGCCGCGCCCCGTTAGGGGCGCCATGTAACATGCGCTCCTGCCGGAGCCGGGAGCAGTTGCAGGCACTGCTATAAACATTCCGCTCCGCTGGAGCGATACAGGTGCAACGCGTTTGATTGATGCCTTTTCTTAAGGTAAAACCTTAATCATCGTTTGAGCTTTTTGGAGGACTCATTTGGTAAAGACTGAACGCATGATGGTCGAGGACGTTGAAGACACGCCTCGCCGGGCATGGCTCGTCGGATTGGCAGCGTGGTTTGTTCCCGGACTTGGCCATTTAATGGTAAACCGGTGGGGCCGAGCTCTACTGATGGGCGGGGCGGTTTGGCTGTGCTTTTTTCTCGGCCTGGCAATGGGAGGCCGGCTAAATGCTCTTGCCTCGTATGACGGGCCGATCTCCAGCTTTCTTCTCGCCGGGCTTCTGGTGATTGGTAACTTCGGAACCGGGTCGCTCTACCTCGTCTGCTGGCTGTTCGACTACGGTTTCGCTGAGGACATAGAACAAGCCAGACGCGTTACGCACGAGTATGGCTACATCTTCCTGCACATCGCGGGATTGCTGAATTTTCTCACCATGCTCGACGCCTTTGACATCGCCGCGGGGAGAAAATCGTGAGACATTTCCTGGTGATGATGTTGTTTGCCGCACTGGCATCGATAGTTCTCGGCGCCATGGGGAAAGACACAAACCGCGAGCGATTGCTGTACGGCGCATGGGTCTTTGCGGAGTTTGTCGTCATCGGGTTGGTGCTGGGTTGGGTTCTCTATTTCATCCCATGGTAGTCCCTGAGCAATGGCTTTATTTGAAACTGAAGCCCTGATCCTGCGCACCTACAACCTGGCAGAGGCTGACAAGATTGTCGTTTGTTTGAGCCGTTCATCGGGACTTATCAGGGGTGTCGCGAAGGGTTGTAGGAAACTGCGGAATAAGTTCGGCGCCGCGCTCGAGCCCTTCACACTCGTCAATCTCACCTATTACGAAAAAGAACATCAGGAACTAGTCTCTTTTCGACAGGTAGATATCTTAAAGTCACGCTTTAACCTTTCATCAAACGCATCGATTCTCACTGGCTTCTCTTACATGGGAGACCTGATTATCGATTTTTCTCCGCCACACCAGGCGAATGACAATCTCTACCGCATGGCCCTCGCGTGCTTTGAAGCGGCTTCAGAGAAACCTGAGGATCTCGATGCGGTGTTGCGCTACTTCGAAGTGTGGCTGTTGAAGCTTGAAGGATTTTTGCCCGACTTGCGCGCGTGCGGAAACTGCCATAATGCTTTTTCACGTGATGAAGCAGTTTACCTTGGCGCCGATCTGGCGCTTCGTTGCCCGCAGTGCAGTAATAGTCGCGGAGGGGCGGTTTCGAAACGGCTTCATACGCACTTGAGGACGACGGAGAAGCTTTCGCCCGCGAAGTTTGCCGAGGAGGCAAGGGAAGTGTCGAAGGAGACAAAGCGCGAAATGGCTGAGTTGACGTTTCAACTCATTGGCAGAGTGCTCGAGCGCATGCCGCGCATCCGCCCGCGGTTTTGAATACCTCCTTGGAGTGCGGCGACTTGTCGCCGCTTTGGTCCACAGTCAGAGGTGCTCAACGCGGGACCAAAGCGGCGCCAGGCCGCCG
>DASUPZ010000484.1:0-8117 GCA_036280855.1 Pyrinomonadaceae bacterium
CGCACACCACAGGCGGATCGTCTCCGCGCCCGATTTCTTGATCACGACTTCAGGCTCAACTGCATTCCCCGCAGACTTGTGCATCGCGCGGCCCTGCGCGTCGAGCGTCCAGCCATGTGTGATCACAGTTTCGTACGGCGCCCGATCGTGGGCCGCAACGCCGATCATCAGCGACGAATTGAACCAGCCGCGAAACTGATCGCCACCCTCGATGTAAACATCCGCGGGCCAGCGCAACTCTTCGCGGTTTTCCAGCACGGCGATCGACGACGTACCGCTGTCAAACCAAACGTCGAGGATGTCCATCTCCTTGGTCCACTCCTGCGCGCCGCATCCCTTGCACGTGTAACCCGGTGGCAGCAGTTCATTAGCGGTGCGGGCGTGCCACGCATCGCCGGATTCCTTCTCGAAGATACCGGCGACGTGATTGATGATCGCCGGATCGGCAACCGCCTCCGTGCATTTCGCGCAATAGAAAACAGGAATGTTGACGCCCCAAACACGTTGACGCGAGACACACCAGTCAGGCCGTCCTTTCAGCATGTTGCGCATGCGATCGCGGCCCCACGCGGGAATCCAGTTGACCCGCTCCGTTTCCGCGAGCGCAGTGGCGCGCAACGAAGCAGTAGGTTCGGAAAAATTGTCGGTGAAGTTGCTCCGATCGCGCCCGTCGTCGTCTTTCTCGACGAGTTCGCGGTGTGCCTGGTCCATCGAGATGAACCACTGCGGCGTAGCACGAAAGATCACCGGGTTTTTGCAACGCCAGCAATGCGGATAACGGTGATCGTACCTTTCACTAAAGAGCAGCAGATCTCTTTCGCGCATGAATTCGACGATTGGGTCGTTCGCGTCAAACACACGCTGGCCTGCGAAATGCTCGACTTCGGGCGTGAATCGTCCCGCGCTATCTACCGGACAATAGATCTCCAAACCGTAGCGCTTCCCGATCACGAAGTCGTCGTGACCGTGGCCCGGCGCAGTGTGCACACAACCAGTTCCAGCCTTGCTGTCACTCGACTTCTTCTGCGCTTCACTCACGTCGAGCTCGGTTTCAGCATCAGCTTCGCCGCCGAGCGTTACGTGATCGCCTACCATCAACAGCGATGTGCGGTCTAGCCACGCGTGGCGACACTCGAGACGATCGAGCTTCGCACCAGGGAAACGCGCAAGCACGTTCGGCTGGCCCAGGTCACACTTCACGGCAACTGCTTCAACGAGATCGCTGGCAACGATGTAGACCTCATCGCCGACTTCAAATGCGGAGTATTCAAAGTCAGGATGGACCGAGATGCCGAGGTTTGCAGGCAGCGTCCACGGCGTCGTGGTCCAGATCACGACAAACACTTTCCGGCCTGCGAGTGCCGGATCGATGGCCGCCGGATCGCTTTGCAGTGGAAACTTCACATAGACCGACGGACTCGAGTGCTGGCGATATTCAACCTCTGCTTCCGCAAGCGCGGTTTGATCTTTGAGGCACCAGTAAACCGGACGCGCACCTTTATAAACGTAGCCACGCTCGACGAAACGCGCGAACATGCGCGCAGTCTCGGCTTCGTAATGGTTCGACATCGTGAGGTACGGATCGTCCCACTTGCCGAGGATACCGAGTCGCTTGAAGTCACGCGTCTGGCTCTTCAACGCCTTCTCCGCGTGCTCGCGGCAGGCGCGCCGAAAACTCTCGAGACTGAGATCACTCCTCTTCTTTCCTTTTTGGTCGAGCGCACGTTCGACATGCTGCTCGATCGGGAGGCCATGACAGTCGTAGCCCGGTACGTAAGGCGCGTCGAAGCCCATCATCGTGCGCGATTTGACGATGAAGTCTTTGAGAATCTTGTTGACCGCGGTGCCGAAATGAATATTGGCGTTCGCGTATGGTGGACCATCGTGAAGGATGAACTTCGGCCGGCCCGCGCAACTCTCGCGAATCAGGTGATAAAGGTCGAGCTTCGACCACTTTTCGAGGCGTGCTGGTTCGGCTTGCGCAAGATTAGCTTTCTGCGAAAAGCCAGTCCTAGGCAGGTTTACAGTCTTCTTTAAATCTAGTGGGGTTTCTGTCGACATAAGTTTGAACTCGCATAGTAACAAAGGACATTTAGGATTTCGACTGCTGTTCAGAGTTCAAGCTTTAGCTTGTGCTGCAACAACCTAAAGGTTGAACTCTAAACTTAAAACCCGAACCATCGTGGATGCGATGATTCGGGTTCGGTGGAGCCGCTGTGGCTTCGTTCAACCGATAAACATCTCATCCTCGGCGTAGGTTTGATTAATGGGCTTCGGCATCGGCGCCACGAGAACCTCGAGGCCACGGCGGAAGCCCGCCATAATCGCCGCCAGCTCACGCGCCGGTTCTATGACCTTGTTCTGTATGAAATCCGTGGTCAAAGCAACCTGCTGGTGCGTGCGATCTATCGTGCGGCTGACAAGCTGAACTTTGTCGCGGGCCTCGACCGCAGTCTCGCTCACCAGCGTCTTCAATTCGCTGATTTCATTGCGCACGATCGCCATCGACTCAGACATGTGCATGGTAGCCGTCGAGAGATGATTGGAGACCGCCGTGAACTGTTCGGCAATGAGTTTGCCCTGCACTGCGATCTCCCTGCCCTGTTCGCTCATCGCCGTAACACGCGCGATCAGCGGTTCAACCTTCTCCTCGACGCGGTTGACTGATTTCACCGCACGACTGACGAAGACCGCGATCGCAATCATCGCGATCGCAATCACGATAAACGATGCAGCAATAATCACCATCACCCAGAACATGGGATCGTTGGTGCTCATTTGTAGCGCCAAAAGAAACATTGTTTGATTAATCTATCAGTTTGTGTTTTCCCCGCCGTAATTCGGAGCAGCATCGATGCGGCCCGACATCTCTGTTTTACGCTTCTCTTCCTGGTACGCTTTTTTGCCGGCGTCGAGGGCTGCGCTCAAAGTTCCACCCTGACGCGAAGCTGCCTCGCGTGCCGTGCTGGCCACTTCGGAAACTTTTCCGGCCGCCTGGGTGTAGAGTTCGGAAGCACGGTCGCGCGTGGCTTCATAGTACTCGCCCGCGCGGTCGGTCAACTGTTGCGCCGCTTCGCGTGAACGATCGATGCCTTTGCGGGTCGCGTCTTTGATGTCGCCGCGCAGCTCATGTCCTGATTTAGGCGCAAAAAGCAGGGCCAAAATCGCGCCGATGCCGCCGCCGATAAGAAGGTAGGTTAGCCTGGTGGAAACACCGTCGCCACTCTCTCTTCGATAATCTTCGTATCCCATTTTCTGGGGTCCTTTCTTTCAAAGCGAAGCCCTATTACTTCGCGGGTTAACTAAAGAATTACGAGGGAATTATATGGCGTTGGACTATAGCAGCAGCAAGGGCTTTTGCCAAGAATAGGTCTTTTGTCGGGGATATAGGTCCTACGGGAAATAGGTCACATTGGTCCTATAGGACCTATATTCTTATTCCTGCCCGTTGTATTGCTCGAGCTTCCGGTAGAGCGTTTTGCGACCGATGCCGAGGGCGCGCGCCGCGTGGGATTTGTCGCCGCCGGTGTAATCAAGCGTGGCCTCGATTGCGAGCCGCTCGATCTCCTCCATCGAGGATGGAACAGTGATCTCGAAGGTTGTCGTGCGGCCTTCGCTTGCGGCCTTCGCACGTTCGACCTTAATCCGGTCGCGTTCCTGCAAAGCGATCTTGCTGATTGCGTCCGGCAGGTCTTCGACCTCGATCTGCCGGCCTGAAGCTATGATCACCGCACGCTCGATCGCATTCTCGAGCTCGCGCACGTTGCCCGGCCAATCGTAAGTGATAAACGCCTGTAACGCGTCTTTCGAGATGCCGGAAATGAAGCGGCCGGTCTTCTGTTTGTAGTGCTCGAGGAAGTGGATCACGAGCGGATGAATATCTTCCGGCCGCTCGCGCAGGGGCGGCAACTTAATCGGAAACACTGAAAGCCGGTAAAACAGATCCTGCCGGAAAGCGCCAAGCTCGACAGCGCGTTTCAGATCGACGTTTGACGCCGCGAGCACGCGCACGTCCGTCTTGATCACTTCACTGCCGCCGACGCGTGTTAGTTCTCCGTCCTGCAAAAGTCGCAGCAGCTTCACTTGCGCCGCTGGACTCATCTCGCCAACTTCGTCGAGAAACAACGTGCCACCATTCGCTTCTTCAAAGCGCCCGCGCCGCAACGCGCGCGCATCAGTGAACGCGCCTTTCTCGTGACCGAAGAGTTCCGACTCGATCAACGTCTCGGGAATCGCGCCGCAGTTGAGTTTGACGTACGGCTGGTCCTCGCGACCGGAGTTGAAGTGGATCAAATTTGCGAGCAGCTCTTTTCCGGTTCCGGATTCGCCTTCAATCAAAACGGTCGTCTGCGCGTCGGCGACGTTCAACGCCAGCTCAATCGCACGACGTATGGCAGGCGCTTGACCGATGATGCGCTCTTCGCCGTAACGTTCGTGAAGCGCGCTGCGCAACTGCATGATCTCTGCCGACAGCTGATCGCGTTCGAGCGCCGTGCCGATCTGATCCGCGATGCCTTCGAGGAGGGAAACTTCCTGGTCCTCAAATCCCTCGCGCGCCTGGCTCCAAACGAGTCCGAGCAGTCCAAACGTTTGCCCGCCCACTCGCACCGGCGCCACGAGGGCAGCACGTCCACCCAGCATTGTGTTGAACGCAAGACGGACCGGAAACGGCAAGTCAGTGTCCAGCAGCCGCAACGTTTTGCCCTGGGCCAACACTTCCACCATCGCCGGAAACGCAGTCACATCGAGCGACTTTCCATGCGCGTCAACCAACCCCTGGACCGATTCGATCGACGCGTCAGGCGCGGCCTTGAACGCCACCAGACTGATCCGGCTTCCCGCGGGATCGAGCACGCCGAGCGCCGAGTAATCAGCACCTACAAGCGCGTTTGCGCGTTCAAGCACGAGCGACGACACTTCGCGAAAATCCGATCGCGCGTTCAGTGCATTAGCGATTGAAAGCAGCGCGCGCCGCGTTTGCGCCTCGCGTTCCTTGTCTGTGTAGAGACGTGTGTACTGGTAACCAATCGCGATTTGCCCCGCGATCGATTGTAAAAACGAGACTTCATCGTCGAGCCACTCACGGGGGGTGCGCGTCTGGTGCAGTCCGACGAGTCCGAGCACGTCGTCTCCAAGCATCACGGGCACAACCAGCAACGAGCGTGTGCCAAGACTCGCTGCCAAAAACCGGACCTTCTGGTCCAACCCTGAAGTCTGGATGTCGTCCAAGCGGATCGGCTTTCGAATGTCGACGTGTTCGGAAAGTTTCTTCAGATCGAGCGGGATTACCGTTCCCAGGCTCGAAGGTACGTCATCCGATGCGCGCCACTCGTGACTGATGCGCAACTCGCTCGCCGACTTCAGCTGGATCACGTCGCAGCGATCGACGTCCATCATGCGCCCCAATTCCGAGACGATGACGTTAAGAAAGCGGTCGAGATTGATCGCGTGAGGCAGAACCTTAGCGAGGCGATTGATAATCCCCTCGCGCGCCTCGTGCATTTTGATTTTGCTTTCTAAAGAAAGAGATTGAACGGTATTCGACATCTTATGGGGAGAGCATAGTCGAGTCAGACTTCAGAGTTCAACTGAAAGCCCTAAATTACGCGGAAACAATCCCGGATTTAAAATCCGTGTAATCCGCGGCTATAATCAGGTCATGCCGATCTACGAGTTTGAATGTAAAAAGTGCAAAGCACACATCGAGGTCTTCCAGAAGGTGAGCGATAAGCCGCCTACGAAGTGCCGCAGTTGCGGCGGCAGGCTGGAACGGAAGATCTCGGCCCCCGCGATTCAGTTCAAAGGCTCCGGCTGGTACGTCACCGATTACGCCGGCAAGACAACGAAAAGCGATAACTCTGAATCCGAATCGGTACCGGAAGCGAAAGCCGAGAAGGCCGAGAAACCCGACAAGAAAGCCAAAGAGGGTTCCCCCGCTAAGAAAACTTCCGAAAAGAGTTCATCTCCAAAGGCTTCAAGCGGCGATTAAGCTGCTTCACGAATTCGAAATGCGTTTGTTACGGCTGCATCTCACTCATCATCGATCCAAAATCCTGTTTGCCGTGCTCGGAATAGCGTTGCTCGCGCTCTCGATTCTGGGCCAGTCAGGCAATCGGCCGCACGCGAACGCTTCGGGCGGCGTGATGGTCGGGGTCGTGGCACGCCGCGAGGACAATCGCACGAACCCGATCACCAGCAAGGAAGTCTCCGTTTACGACAACGGCATGGAACAGATGATCCGCAACTTCACTCCGGATCCGTCACCGGCCCGCATCGTTTTGCTGGTTGATAACTCGCTTTCGATTCGCGCTGACGTCGAGAAACTCGAACAAGCGGCGCGCGAGTTTGCTTACGAGATTTACGAAGGCGACAAGCTGCTGATTGTCGGCTACGACGAAACGGCGGAGATCGTTTCTGACTGGACTGACGACGCCAAAGCAATCGAGGCTTCTTTGAAGCTCTTCCGCAAGAAGGGACAGCCACACTTGTTCGACGCGATTCGCGCGGTGGTTACAGAAGCCTTGCGCCCGTTGCAGGGGCAGAAGCGCATCATCGTCGTGATCAGCGACGGCCTCGACCGCGGCAGCAAAGCGACGTTCGAACAGACGCTGGCTGAACTGCAAGCCGAGAACATCATGGTCTACGCCGTGCAGGCTGTGGATCGAACTCGCGGCGCGATCCGGCGCGACGTGCCAAAGCCGAAAGTCGTGATCAACAAGCTTGCGGAAGGAACGGGCGGCGACATCTATTCGATCGACGAGCCACAAGTAGCCGCGAAAGCGATCTGCGACGAGTTGCGCAAAAACCGTTACGTGCTTTCGTATGTGCCGTCGAGTGCGCCGTTTGGGCAAGCGCGCAGTTTTCTGGTGCTGGGAAACCAGGGGATTGTGGTGCGGGCCAAGTCGATGCAGCAGCCGAACTAATCCGCGCTTTTAATCCGCGTCATCCGTGTTACTTAGCCCTTCTTGAATAAAAATAGAACAGGATCCCCATGATGAGAATTATCAGGATCTCCATGAAGATGAAGAAGCTGAGTACAAACGTCCCGTCGTCGAGAAACGAATCAGAATAAGCGACCGACGTTCCGATCAGGAACCCGCCTATCAACCAAATCAGCTGGCGCTTCCGGTCCCACACGAATCACTTCTCTTTCAACAAACCAGAGAGCCAGTGCATCAGGTTCAACACGTATTGTTTGTTGTCGTACCCGGGAACGTTCATTCCCATCGGTCGTTTCTCCGCTCCGGCAATCTGCGCTGAGAGCATCGCTGCTTCACCCTGGACCACCACGCGGCCTTTGCCAAACTTCAGCGCGACGGCCTGCGCACGTCCTGCGGCGGAAACCGTAGTTTGCCTCTCACGATCAGGAGAATCCTTCGCTGTATCTGCCAACTTGAGGATTGGCATGCTTTCGTTTGGTCCTTTGAAAGACTGCCCGGTGAAACTACGCAACACGTTGAGCCGCTCAGCTTCGCCGCGTCCTTCCGTGATTGGATGACTCGCAAGAAGTTTATTCTCACGAGAGAAGATGAGGTGTGAAGGACTATCGGGCACGGAGTTTTGCGGGTCGAACGTCCAACCTTTGCTCGATTCAACACCGAACTTGCTCGCGAGTGCCGCAGCCGCGCCACCAAAAGGCGCATGGTCTGCGATCAACAGCAACGCGCCTCCGCCTTTCACCCAATCGTTAACGGCCTGGATCTCTTCTTCCGTGAACGCCGAACTATCGGCGCCTTCGTCATCATCTTCTTCAGCGCCGAGTGCGTTTGCGATCACCAGGACTTTGAAGCCACTGAGCATAGTTTTCGCAAACGGTTGCCGATTACGGACGACGCGATAGCCGTCGTTCATCAGCAGCTCGAAAAATGGTTTGTAGCGACCTTCGATGGTGTGGAAGTTGTGATGTGCCTCGTCAAACATCACGCGTGGTCCTTCTTTTTTGTACGCGGGGCTTTCGACGGAGGTATCGAATTCCGGATCGGCTTGTTGCTGGGCAACAACAGTAATGGTTAAGAAAATAATCGCGCAGACAACACAAACAATCTTCAAAGCGGACGTCTCCCTGGAGTGCGGCGGCCTGGCGCCGCTTTGTTAATCGATGATACGCGATCGAATTG
>DASUPZ010000485.1:0-2486 GCA_036280855.1 Pyrinomonadaceae bacterium
TCTTCAAACGGCGACTTAGCCGTACCGCCATTTTGTGCAAAAGTAGTTGTAGCGAGCAGACAGATAACGACCAGGGGTAATCGGAAGCGCATACTTTTCTCCTTGAGACGAGCAGGTTCGAGCCGCAGATTACGGATGATACTCTGATCTGTGTTATCCGCGTAAGTCTGTGGCATATTACAGGCATGACTTTTCCCCAAACGGATCGCACGAAACTCAAGCGGCTCCCCAAGCGCGGTCACTTCGATCGCGAAACTGTCTACGGAATTCTGGACGAAGGATTTATTTGTCACGTCGGTTTTGCGGCCGGCGGACAGCCGGTCGTGATCCCGACCGGATATGCGCGTGTTGACGACACGCTCTACATTCACGGTTCGCAGGCGAGCCGGATGTTGAAAACTCTTGCGGGTGGCGTTGATGCGTGTGTGACGGTCACGATCATTGACGGGCTTGTACTCGCGCGTTCGGCGTTTCATCATTCCATGAACTATCGCTCGGTAGTTATTTTCGGACGTGCAACGTTGATCGAAGATCGCGACGAGAAGAACGCGGCACTTCTTGCACTCTCAGAACACATCATTCGAGGTCGATGGAATGATGTTCGTGAACCGACGGAGCAGGAGTTGAAAGCGACCACGGTGCTTTCGCTGCCGATCGTGGAAGCATCGGCAAAGATTCGCACGGGTCCACCGCTGGATGACGAGGAAGATTATGCGGTGCCGATCTGGGCGGGAGTCGTGCCGCTGCGATTGGAGGATGGGGAACCGGTTCCGGATCCGCGATTACCCGCGGAAATCAGCGCTCCTGATTATGCGCGTAACTATACTCGGTAGTTAAGTTCAGAGTTCAAGCTTTAGCTTGCTCTTTCTGAACAAGCAACCTAAAGGTTGAACTCTGAACAGGTGACTCATTTTTTGAGAGCTTCTATCAGCACGCGTCCGGTTGCATTCGATGGAGCAGTAACGCGAATTAACGCGGATATTGTCGGTGCGATGTCCGCGGGCGATGCTGGTTCGAGATATCGACCGGCAGTTACACCTGGTCCCATGATCATCGTCGGCACGTGCGTGTCGTAAGAATAAGCGGAACCGTGTGTTGCGGTGATTGTGTCGCCGAGGTACTTGAAAGGCTCGGGGACGATCACCACGTCGCCGCTGCGCGCCGGATGAAAACCGTGAAGCACGCGTCGCTCGATCGGATCGGTGATCGACGTCGCGCCACGCAGCAGTTGTGTACGCGAGAAGGCGCGAGCAACGCCGCGAAACGTCAACGCCGCCGACACTACCACCTGGGAAAACTCCTCGATACTCACGCCGTCACGCCGCAGTGCATCGTAGTTGAAGTAAAGATTCCCGTTGATGAACCACTCGCGTATCGTTCCGGCTACCGTATCTTTTAAGAGGTAATCAGCCGAAGGATCCGGCGACTTGCCCTGCGGGTTGTAACGCGCACTGATGGCCTTTGCGATTGTTGCAAACAGATCCTCGCGCTTCAGTCGCGAGCCACCCAGGCCGAGATTTCCGGCGTGTTCCGGAATCGGCGACACACCGTGGTCTGATGTGAAAGCCACGATCGTATTCGACAGCCCTACACGTTCATTCACAAAATCGAGCAAGGCCCCGATTTGCCGATCGGTCCGCAACGTCATGTCCATCGCTTCGTGACTGTATGGTCCATAACGATGGCCCACGTAGTCGTTTCCTGAAAAACTGACGGTCAGAACGTCCGGATGCTCGTCCTGGCCCAATTGCTCGTTCACAATTGCCAGTTGCGCAAATGAAAGCAGCAGGTCGTTTATGAAAGGTGAGTGGTCCAGGTGGGTGTAATACGCGGCTTTGGGCGACGTCGCGCCTCCGGTGATTGTATGAGGAAAAGCATTGGTGTCGCCCGACGCAGCGCCGACAATTTCCCAGGAAGGCGTGTCTGCGCCGGCACGTTTAACGTATTCAGTTTCAGGCAGCAGTCGTTCCCATTTTGCGTTGAAGTATTTATCGCCCGGCTTGCCGCTGTTGAAGGTGGTCACCCAGTTTGGTAGTGCGTCGAAGTAATAGGTCGACGACACCATGTTTCCCGAGAACGTGTCGAACCAGTAAGCGGCATCGGCCTGACGGCCCGCGGGTAAAATCGCTGAGCGGTCTTTGATAGAGATGCCGATCACTTTTGAGCCGCCGTTCGTCGCGAGCTGAAGTTCGTCGCCGACAGTCGAGCCGATCAAACGATGCGGACTGGCGCCATACGCGTTTGGATTACTGCCGAGGAGTTTTGTCTGGTCGTCAGAGACGCTTGTAACTCTTTTGCCACTGGCGCGGTCGAGCCATTCGTTACCGATGATTCCAGTCTCTGCTGGATAAGCGCCGGTCATCATCGTGCCGTGACCGGGCGCGGTGTACGTCGGCATGTGGTCGTAATTTGATTGCGTCCACGAAGCGCCGTCGCGCATCAATCGTCTTAATCCATTTTGGACAAACAGATCGCCGAAGCGCTCG
>DASUPZ010000486.1:0-9621 GCA_036280855.1 Pyrinomonadaceae bacterium
TGGTACCGATCAAACGCGATCGATATGAAAGCGGCGCCAGGCCGCCGCACTCCAAGGGGTCCATCTACTCCGGCAGGCCGATGCGGCGGACGAGATCGGGGAACCGCGGATCGGAACGGATAGGATCGAGGATTGGAAAAACTTTCAGGAACGTAACGTAATTCGACTTTTCCTGGTACGCCTTCTCCAACCACGCAAACGCCTGGTCCTTGTCGCCGAGACCGATGTAAACGTTCACGAGTGCTGCCGGTGTGACGTATCGACTCTCGTTCAGTTTCAGCAGTTCATTCAGGATCTGGTTCGCTTCCGCCTTGCGACCTGCGAGACCGTAAGCCAGGCCGAGAATCCCGAGCGCGCCCGGTGTTCTCAGTGACAGTTCAACCGCCTTCTCCGCGGCGGCGATTGCTTCCTGATGCTGACCGTTGGCGGCATACGTGTGGCCCAGGATCCAGTAAGCCTGGTAATGATTCGGATCCATCCTGATCACCGCGAGAAGCTGTTCGATAGCTTCACTGTAACGACGCGCGTTCTCCAGCAGGAACCCTCTCTGTGCGCTGATCGAGAGTGAAAACGGATCCAGCTCACGCGCGCGGTTCGACGCGGCGATCGCATCGTCAATACGTCCTCTCGAGATCAGGAAGCTCGCGTAAAAGTTGTGTGCGTTGGCGTAGTTTTGATTCAACTCGATCGCGCGTTTGAAATATTGTTCCGCCGGTGTCCAGTTCCAATTGAACAAATTGACGTAACCGAGTGCGCTGTATGCTTCCGCCAGACCCGGATCGAGCTGAAGTGCCTTCATCGCAGCTTCTTCTGCACGACGTCTCGCTTCGACCGGCGGCATAGCGGCGACCTGGACAGCCCCCTGCGCGTTGTAACAATCGGCGAGGCCGACGTAAGCCTGCGCAAAGTTTGGATCTTCTTTGATCGCGTTTTGGAAGTGGCCGATGGCCGTTGTCAGGTTCTCTGCCGTACGCCTGTTCCAGTAGAGGAAGCGCCCTTGCAGGAATTCGTCAAACGCCCTGGGGCGAACAGGATGTCGCGACGTCAGGCGTGCCTGTTCATCGGGCGTCATTTTGATCTGCACTTCGCGCGCGATTGCCTGTGCAATTTCACTCTGCAGATCCAGCACGTCGCGCATCGGGCGTTCGTAAGTTTCGACCCACAGATGTCGATCGGTAGCCGCATGGATCAGTTGCGCGCGAATCACA
Source organism: Pyrinomonadaceae bacterium (assembly GCA_036280855.1). GTDB lineage: Bacteria > Acidobacteriota > Blastocatellia > Pyrinomonadales > Pyrinomonadaceae > PSRF01. The sequence continues at coordinate 1,209 of DASUPZ010000486.1, forward strand.
ACGCGATCGCCTGAGCGTTGCACTGTTCCTTCAACAACCGCATCGACGCTGATCTCGTTCGCGATCTCGCGTAGCGATTTCTTCGTCCCTTTGTAGTGCATTGACGAAGTTCGGGAGATAACGTGCAGCCGGCCGATCTTCGCGAGATCGCCGATCAGTGCGTCAGTCATGCCGTCGGCAAAGTATTCCTGCTCCGGATCGCCGGAGAGGTTTTCCAACGGTAAAACCATGATCGAGTTGATCGCGACGGGCGCGCGTTTTTCTTTCGCGTACAACTTGTACAGCGCAAATCCCAGCGCCACCATAACCAACGGAATAACAATCACCAGCGCGTAGCCAAATAAATTCCCCCTCGAACCGAGCGCCGCCCTGGAGTGCGGCGACTTGTCGCCGCTTTGGTCCCGCGTTACGCCCTCTGCCTGTAAGGCACTCGATGCACCACCGTCAGTTTGCTCAACCGGGCGCGACGAAACGTCCGCAACAAACCGGTACCCAACTCCCGGAATCGTCGCAATGTACTGACTCTCCTGCCGGCTATCGCCGAGCGACTTCCTCAACGCGGTAATGTTCTGGTTGAGGTTATTCTCCTCCACCACCACGCCCGGCCAAACCTTGGCGAACAACTCGTCCTTCTCAACCGTCCGGCCGCGCTCGTCCACGAGCACCAACAGCAGGTCAAACGCCTTCGGAGTCAGCCGCAACACCTCTCCATCCCGCATCAGCCGTCGCTTCTGCGGGTCGAGTCGAAACGGCCCGAACTCATAAAAGTGCTGTTTTTCCTCAGGCATTTCGCTTTCAGAAACTCATTCAGAAAAATTCAGCGGGATTCTAATTACTTTTCTGCACCCTCGCCGCAAACCTCTGCGCGTGGCCCAGTGAAGTTGCTGAACTCGCTGAACTCGGCAATGAAGCCGAGGGCGCACAGAGGATAACTCAAATTTTGTTATGACGAGAAAGACGGAAGGACACGAACATGAACCATAAATCACTTCTTAAAGGCCTTCTCTTACTGGCTATCGTAATCTGCGTCCAGACACGCGCCTGGGCGTTCAACGGCGGCACGGCAAACACGCCGGTGACGCAGGAAGATGTCATCCTGCAATGGAACCGGGTCTTGATGGAGAGCGTCCTGACGCCGGGGCAACACCCGCCGACGATCATGCCGGTTCGCAGTTACTCAATGATGCATGCCGCGATGTTTGACGCAGTCAATTCAATCGCGGGTACGCACACGCCTTATTTAACGGACGTACCCGGAACGCCCAACGCTTCAATCGAGGCCGCCGCCGCGCAAGCCGCTCGCGACGTTCTGGTTGGACTTTACCCGACGCGCGTGGCGGTTTTCGATGCTGAGCTCGCGATTTCACTACAGGGCATTGAAGAGTATCGTGCACAGCAAGGCATTCGAGTCGGCCAGATTGTTGCCGAACGAATGCTTGCGGCACGTGCGAACGACGGTTGGACCGTAACACCGCCTGCGTACAGTTTGCCCGCAACTCCGGGTAACTGGCAGCCGGCGCCACCGGCAAATGCGCCGGCGACATTCACGCACTATCCATCAGTCAAACCGTTCGCAATCACTTCAGCTACTCAATTCGCTCCGAATGCACCACCATCGATGACCAGCGCGCAGTACGCCGCCGACTTGAATGAAGTCAAAGAGCTCGGCTCGGTAAACAGCGCTATCCGCACTGCGGATCAAACACTGGTCGCGCGGTTGTGGGCCAACGTCAACACACCAACTAACTTTTTACTGGTGTGGAACAACGTCGCGCGCACAGTTTCTGTCGCTCGCGACATCACCATCGTCGAAAAAGCACGGCTGTTTGCACTAACAAACATCGCGCTTCACGACGCACTGCAAACCACGTTTGCCAGTAAGTTCCAGCATGGTTTGTGGCGTCCGGTGACGGCGATTCGCCGCGCGGACGAGGACGGCAATGCAAACACGACACCGGATCCAGCGTGGTTATCGCTGATACCGAATCCGCCGTATCCGTCTTACGCCGGCAACATGGCGGCGATTGGTACTTCCCAGTCGACGATCCTCGCGCAGTTTTTCGGGCGTGATGATATTCGATTCGATCACACGTGGGCGGGCGCCGGTGGTGCAACTCGTTCGTACGCAGGCTTCAGTGCAATGGCGAACGAACAAGCGCGAGCGCGCGTGTACGGCGGGATTCACTTCACGTTCGATAACGTTGCGGGACAGTCAGTGGGAACGAGCGTCGCGAACTACATCTACGCGAACGTCATGCGCCCGAGGCAATGCGTTAATTAGCCGCGGATTCACGCGGATAAACGCGGATCAGATCCTGCTCTGATCCGCGTTCATCCGTGTTGGCTTCATCCGCGTTTATCCGCGGTTACTGCTTTGCCCAGATGAGCTCGAAGTTGAAACCTTTCCACTTTATCTCTTTGATCTTCGCTGACTCATCACGAACGAAACACACATCGCCAAAGAAGCGATATTCGAAGAAGCAATCAGGCCTGGTTGGATAGAGTTTGATGTCGCCGGAGTACAGGTAGCCATTGCGAAGGACGATATCGGTAGCACTGCCATCAGCCCGTTTGTAGTTTCCCAAAAATTCCGCGAGGTTCTTGTTCGGGTTTGGAATCGCGTTTGGAATGGTAAAACTCTTCACCGTAACTTCTTTACCCTGCAGGATCTCCGTCAACCCTCGTGTGATCATGTCGAATGGACCAGCGGAGTTTGAAAGCACCGCAAAGCCGTATTTCTTGTCGCGAGCGATCTCGAAATACCCGCGATGACCGTTGGTGCTGCCGCTCCCGCTAAATGTCGTCTGGTTCTGGCCGAGGAGCGTCGTTTTAGCAGTCTCACCGTACTTTCCATCCAACACCGCTTCCGCAAATTTGTAAACGTCGCGCGCCGTGCCGTATACCGAACCAGCACCGACCAGGAACGAATAATTCTTCACCGGAACATTCACAAGGCCATTGGGCGATAGATAGTAGTCCTGTGCGCGTCGTTCGATCACCGTGTCGCCTTCGAAGTCGACGGAATCAGTCATGCCTGCGGGCGCGAAGACGTACTCCTGAAGAAGCTGTTGATACGTCTTGCCCGATGCGATCTCGAGCACACGCGCAAGCACTGCATAACCCGCGGAGCTGTAAAGTCGATTACTGCCGGGTTCGAACTCGAGTTTGGCTTGTTTGACTTTATCTACAAACTCCGCGGACGTGTAAGCTACCGACTCGGCTTCAGGCGGCATGACGCGATGCGGAATGCCGGAGCGATGACGCGCGAGCATTTCGATCGTGATCTTCTCGCCGCTGGGAAAGTCGGGGATGTACTTGTTCAGTTTGTCTGCGAGTGCAATCTTGTTGGCTTCAACCAGGCGGGTCAGGATGACGCTGGTCATCTGCTTCGTGATCGACGCGATGCCTATGCGTGTGTTGAGCTGGTTCGGAATTTTGAAGTCGGCGTTCGCTGTTCCGAATGCCTTTTCGTAGATGATTTTGCCGTTCTCGGCGGCCAGCACTACCCCTGAAAACTGGTTTGATTTAACGAATGGGGCTAGAAATTCGTCGATACTCTTTGCTTTATCGGATTGCGCAAAACCTGTTGGCGACAGGATTGCCACGATGGACAAGATTGCCAGGAGAGTTTTCATAGTTGACAGGACTTCCAGAATTCTGAAGATTAGAGCAATGCGTACGCGTCTATTGATGTTCGTTATGCTGGCAACGTTTGCCACGGGTTGTGACCGAGGCAGTAATGAGCCTGTTGGATCGACCGCGAAATCCGGGCCGCCCTTAGTGATCCGTCCGGTTGAGTCGCCTGCCGTTGGAGATACTCGTGAACCTGATTTGAGCGCAACGTCTGACGGGCGCATCATCCTGAGCTGGGTGGAAAAGCTCGACGAGAAGCGCTACGCACTCAGAACTGCCCTGCGCGATCCAAAAGGCTGGACCGAACCACGCACAGTCGGAGAAGGCGATAACTGGTTTATCAACTGGGCCGACTTCCCGTCGGTGATTGCGCTCAACGATGGCTCCCTCGCCGCACACTGGCTGGTGAAGAGTGGTTCTGCCACTTATGCATACAACGTCAACGTCGCGCTCTCACCAGATGCGGGTAAGACATGGACCAGGCCCATCGTTCCACACCTCGATAATACTCAAACCGAACACGGCTTCGTCTCGCTCGTCCCTCTGACTGACGGCAGGCTCGGTGCGATCTGGCTCGACGGCCGCAACATGAAAGGCATGGATGATCACGACGAAGACAAACCCTCGCCGGTAAGTATGACGTTGCGCTATGCAACTATCGATGCGGCGGGAAAGATTTCTGACGAGTCGGAGCTCGACGAACGAGTGTGCGAGTGTTGCCAGACGTCGGCGGCGCTTTCGAGCGATGGGATCGTTGCGGTTTATCGCGATCGATCGCAGAACGAAGTGCGCGACATCTACGCGGTGCGACAGGTGAACGGCGCGTGGATGAAACCGCAAGTCGTGTATGCGGACAACTGGGAAATCAACGGTTGTCCGGTGAATGGGCCGGCAGTTGCCGCTGCGGGTCGAAACGTCGCAGTGGCGTGGTTCACCGGTGCCGGTGGTAAATCGCATGTGAAGATCGCGTTTTCCTCGGATGCGGGTGCGACGTTTGGAAGTCCGATCCAGGTTGACGATGGTGAGACGCAAGGGCGCGTCGATGTCTTATTGCTTCCCGATGGTTCTGCACTCGTGTGCTGGCTGGCAGGAAATGCGGAAGGCGGCGAGATAAAAGTGCGGCGCGTGCAAGCGAATGGCGAGACTGGTCCACCTGCGGTTATCGCAAAGACTGATATCTCCAGATCGAGCGGATTTCCGCGGATGGCAATGCTGGAAAACGAGGTTCACTTTGCGTGGACGGAGTTTGGAAGACCATCAAGGATTAAAATGGCAGTCGCACGGATAAACACGGATCGATAACTAATTACTAAGCGCGTGGAAGGTTGATCTGAGGATGGGATAGAGATTTTTGTACTGTTCATAGATCGTTCTGTACTTATCCGCGTTATCCGCGTTAACAGAGACGCGATCCTCAACAACGATTATTTCCGCACACGCCTCGTCTACATCGGACCAAACTCCCGCACCCACGCCTGCAAGCAGTGCAGCCCCAAAAGCGGCGCCTTCGGTGGTGTTGACGGTTACGAGTTCGGCTTCGAGTATGTCGGCGAGAATCTGTCGCCACAACAAACTCTTTGCGCCGCCGCCTGAGACGCGGATTTGCTTGATTGGGCCAAGTCCCGCTTCCCTCATCAGGCAGAAGATGTCTTTCAGACCAAACGCCACGCCTTCAAGTATCGCGCGCGTTAGATGGGGCTGGCTGTGACGTGAAGTCAGACCGATCCAGGCGCCGCGCGCGAGTGGATCCGCGTGAGGCGTTCGCTCGCCGCTAAGGTATGGCAGGAAGATCAGTCCCTCACTTCCCGCAGGCACTTGCGATGCTTCTTCCACGAGATCCTTGAATTCCCTTTCGCACGCCAGGCGATCGCGATACCACTGAAGACTTCCGGCCGCACTCAACATCACACCCATCAGGTGCCAGCGATCCGCCACGGCATGACAAAACGCATGCAGGCGTCCTTTCGGATCGATCAAGGGCGATTCGGTCGCAGCGAAAACAACTCCGGACGTTCCGAGTGTCACGGCCATCGTGCCGGGACGCACCACGCCCGTGCCTATCGCCTGCGCCGATTGGTCACCGCCGCCTGCAACGACCGGAGTTCCTTTGCGCAAACCCGTCGATTCAGCGGCTTCAGCGCTTACTTCTCCGGTTGTTTCGTGACCTTCAAATGTTGGCGGCAACCATTCGGGGTTGATGTTCAGCGCGGTAAGAACTTCGGGTGCCCACGTGCGCTTGCGAATGTCGAAGAGCATCGTGCCCGAGCCGTCGGCTTTGTCCATTGCGAACGCGCCAGTGAGTTTGTAGCGGATGTAATCCTTTGGGAGGAGGATGTGCCGGATATTTTTGTAGACTTCGGGTTCGTGTCGTTCGATCCACAGGATCTTTGGCGCGGTGAATCCGGTCAACGCATCGTTGCCTGTGATCTGCACCAGGCGCTCGTGGCCCATGCGCGCGCGAATCTCATCACATTCCGCGCCGCAACGTTGATCGTTCCAGAGGATGGCAGGGCGGAGAACGTTGCCGTCGTCGCCTAAGATAACCAGGCCGTGCATTTGGCCAGTCAAACCGATTGCGGCCACGGATGACGCGGATGAATTCGCGGATTTGAGTGCGTGGGTGATGCTCGTTCGTGTGGCTTGCCACCATTCGTGGGGGTCTTGTTCTGACCAGAGGTGTTGAGGCGTTGAGACGTTGAGCGGTGTTGTCGCGCTGCTCAGGATACGGCCGTTGTCGTCGATGAGTAGCGCCTTTGCTCCGGTCGTCGATAAGTCTATTCCGAGGAGCGACATTACCGCACACCGAGAAGGATGTCAGTAGTCAATTGATCCAAGCGTTCGTACTTCAAGCCCTTCGACGCCACTGCTTTTCGATCAAACCCTTCCGTGTACCGGTCCTCGTTCATCTGTTCAATTTCAGCGCGCAGCGCCTTGATCTCGGAATCGGTGTTCCACTGTTCGGCTTTGTGTTTGAGTATCAGGTAAGTTCGCATGCAACCGCGCGCGAAGTCTTTCACGCCTTCATAGTCTTCGGTTCGATACGCGTGTGCGTCGAAGTGCCGTGGTCCATCGTAGCCAACGTCTTCAAGAAATTTAACTAACCAGAACGCCGCTTTCGGGTTCGCAGAACCAAAGCGCAAGTCCTGATCGTAACGACCGGGAACCTGATCGTTGAGATCGATGTGAAAGAGTTTGCCCGCTTCCCATGCCTGGGCCACCGCATGCGACATGTTCAACCCGGCCATGTGTTCGTGCGCGACTTCCGGATTCACCCCCACGAGCTCCGGTCGATCGAGGGTCTGAATAAACGCGAGATACGAGCCCGTCGTCGGGAAATAAATATCGGCCCGCGGCTCATTCGGCTTCGCTTCGAGTGCGAAGCGGTACTCATAACGCTGCGACTCGGAATACTCAACCAGCTTATTCATTGCCTCACGGAAGCGCTTGATCGCTTCATCGGGCCGCCTGCACGCGTCAGTCTCGACGCCCTCACGGCCGCCCCACAACACAAAGATCCGCGCACCGAGTTCGTGACCCAGATCCATGGCGCGCATCGTCTTCTCCACCGCATACTCGCGCACGCTGCGATCGTTTGCAGTGAACGCGCCGTCACGAAACACCGGATCGTAGAACAGATTGACCGTCGCCATCGGCACTTTCAGACCGTGTGTCTCACACGCGTCCTTAAACTCGCGCACGATCCGATCGCGTTCACTTGCACTAGCATCAATCGGAACGAGATCGTTGTCGTGCAGGTTCACGCCCATCGCACCGACCTCGGCCAGCATTCGCACTGCCTCAACCGGGCTGAGCGTTGGACGCACCGCATCGCCAAACGGATCGCGACCGCGATTGCCGACAGTCCAGAGTCCAAAAGTAAATTTATGCTCGGGACGTGGCAAGAAAGCATTCTGGTCCATAATCAAATCCTTACTTCTGCAAAATCTCCAGTTTTACCGTCATCAGCTTATCATTTCGTGAACTCGGTCCAACCATGATGCTGAACGTTCCCGGCTCCACCACACGATTCATGTGTTCGTCGAGAAACGACAATTTATCGGGCGTAATCGCAAACTGCACGCTTTTCGTCTCGCCCGGTTTCAGGTGAATACGACTGAAGCCCTTGAGCTCCTTCACGGGACGCGTCACCGATCCGATCTCGTCGCGAATGTACATTTGCACGATTTCATCGCCGGCCATCTTGCCGGTGTTCGTCACGTCGACACTAACCGTTGCCTGCCCCTGCGGTCCCGTCCGATCCGGAGTAACCTTCAGATTCGCGTAACTAAAATTTGTGTAACTCAGGCCATGTCCGAACGGAAACAGCGGCTCTCGATCACTAAAAAGATATCCGCGGCGCGCGGTCGGTTTGTGATAGTAGTAGTTCGGAATCTGTCCAACGTTTCGAGGGATCGTGACCGGAAGTTTGCCCGCGGGATTGTAATCACCAAACAACACGTCGGCGACTGCGACTCCGGTTTCCTGTCCCAAATACCATCCCTGGAAAATCGCCGGCACTTTTTGCGCGATGTAGTTCACCGAAAGCGCCCGCCCGCCAATCAAAACGACAATTACAGGCTTCCCTGTTTCGACAATCGCTTTTACAAGATCGTCCTGCCTGCCGAGCAAATCCAAACTGTCGCGATCGCCGAGATGGTTCTCGGCCCACGCCTCTCTCGTCGTCTCGACGTTGTCACCGACAACCACCACTGCCACATCAGACGCACGGGCAGCCTTCACCGCTTCGGCAATGCGCGCATCGTCGTCAGCCGGATTGCTC
>DASUPZ010000487.1:0-4115 GCA_036280855.1 Pyrinomonadaceae bacterium
TGAGATTGAGGAAGAAGTGGCGGAATATGAAGCGGCCACTGAGTTCATCAGAATTACCGACGAGCATTGATAGGTCTTATACGGGAGACGATTCGTGGCGCGTTCACCTGATATGAAAATCTTCACCCTCCAGGAAGCAAACGCCTTACTTCCCAGCGTAAGAGTCATCGTCGAGAAGATTCAGCGTGCACATCGCGCTCTTAGTGCTTATCGCGACGAAGCGAAAAAGGCGTCAGAAGCCGCCGAACAAGGCGGCGGTGGCATGACCTACGGCGTTGCGTATGCGACTGTCCTCACTGAATTGACGATTCAACTCGCAGAACTGGAAACACTCGGCGTCCAGCTCAAAGATTTCGAGCGTGGTCTGGTCGATTTTCCGTCGTTGCGCGATGGCCGCATCGTGTTGCTCTGCTGGCAACTGGGCGAAGGGGACGAACTCGAGTGGTGGCACGATGTAGACGCCGGCTTTGCCGGGCGCACACCTCTTTAAGCCGCAGCTTAACCTCAACTGCTGCATTATTTTCTCGTTGACCAGTTAAAGTTGTTCCTGATAGTATGCGCGCTCGTGATGGAACCTTCCCCCAACGAGTCGACTTCACCGGCGGAAAAGAAATCCACACTCATCGAATTTCCTGGTGTGACACGGAATTCCCAGCCTGAATGGCGCAAAGAACTAAGCGAAAGAGTGCGCGAAGTGCAGGAAAAGCGCGCTCGGGAAGCGGCCCGCGAAGCGGCTGAAGCAGAACGACTGCGAATGGAGACATCGAGCAACCCGCCACAACTCGAACTGTTACCACCAACGCCGATGCCGGCGATCAATCCCCTCGTAGCTGCCGCACTCAAACGGATCGAAAGAGCACACCAACCTGCGCCGAGCGAGAATCGCCAATCCCGCGGCACGTTGGCGACTGCGGTCGCGTACGCACCGGAACGAGAAGAGAACGAGATGAGCGAAACGGTTTCCCCCGACCCGCAACTCGCGTTTGAAGAACCGGAAGTCGCAGTAGTTGAACCAGCGCCGCCGGCTGAAAAACCGCATCACCTTGCAGTCGTACCGGTAAGCGAACCACCGCTACTACCACCGAGAGTCGAGCGCCCTAAACGTTTGATCGTCGAGAACGATCCGGCACTCAACTATCTCGACTCGATCTCGCGAACCGTTCGCGTGGACGATATCGCCACTAAGAGCGCTTCGGCGTTTCGTCGTTTGGTTTGCGCGTTGCTCGATCTGATCTTCTGTGCGCTCTTGAGCTCACCGATTGCGCTCGCGATGTACTTGACCGGCAGCAACCTGCGCGACATGCAGGTGATCGGCGTGCTTGCAGGTAGTGTTGTTGTCGTTACTTTCATCTACCTGACGCTCATGACTGCTCTGACCGGTCGCACCTGGGCCATGCGCTTGTTATCGCTCCGTATCATCGACAGAAAGACCGGGCTAATCCCCACGGGTGGTCAATCAATCGGCCGTTCGATCTTCTACCTGCTCTCCCTTCCCACGGTTGTCGGAATCCTCATTGCCCTCGTAAGCCGCGAAGGCTACACTGCACACGACCGCTTTACCCGCACTGCTGTTGTTGCAAGCTAATATCATCCAACGTGTTGTTGAAGAACTGCGGACAACTCTGCCCGGCAGATACTTCGGTAAAATCTTTCAACTCACGCCGCTTTCGTTTGCGATCGACTTCGGTCTCCGCGGCGAATTTCTATTCATCAGCGTCGATCCGTCAAATCCGCGTATTTATTTAATCCGCCGTCGCACGAAAGATCTGGAAAAGCAATCCATTCCCCTCGGGGGCTTCGGCCAGGCGATGCGTGCAAAACTCAGCGGTGCGCACGTCGTCAATATCGTCAAAGATCCTTCCGACCGGATCGTTCGCCTGACTCTTCGCTCCGAAGATTTCATCTTTTGGCGGCTCATAATTCAGCTCACCGGCAGATCCGCGGATCTCTTTGTGGTCGACGAGTTGAACCGTATCGAAGCAGTTCTGCGCGAAGATCCGCAGATCAGACAACACAGGATCTACGAACCACCGGCAACCCGAACGAGCCAGGAAGCGCGATCTGCACCCGCATTCGGTCCCGGATCCATTTCAGCCCAACTTGACGCACACTTCACGGCACAGGACGCCGCTCGACGATTCGATTCACGTGCAAAGGCGACTCGCGGAAAACTAACAAAGAACATCCGCCAGCAACGCACGTTGCGCGAACATCTCCAGCAGGACCTCGCACGCCACGGCGACGCGAACACACACAAACGAATCGGCGATCTATTGCTCGCAAACATTGCTACCGCACGACGGGACCGCCACAAAGTGCTGCTCACTGATTATTACACTGAAGACGCGCCAACGATCGAGATCGAAGTCGACGAAAATCGCTCGCTCCAGGAAGAAGCGGCGTTGCGGTTCCGGCAGTACACGAAAGCAAAACACGCCGCGGAAGAGATCGCGGCAAGATTGGACCGCATCACCACCGAAACAGCCGAACTTGAACAACGTCTACAACAACTCGACCACATCATTGCCTCGCGAGATGAGTCCGCATTGGACAGTTTCGAAAAACCCCGCCTCGCGCCGAAGACTCCGGTTAAAAAACCTCCGAAGTCTCAAAAGCTAACCGGCGTTCGTCGTTATCTTTCGACTGATGGTTACGAGATTCTCGTCGGCCGCGCGGCGCGTGATAACGACAACTTGACGTTTCGCATCGCACAACCCAACGATCTCTGGATGCACGCAGGCGATTACCCTGGCTCGCACGTGGTCGTGCGCAATCCAACGCGTAAAGAGCTCCCGCAACGCACGATCATCGAGGCAGCGCAACTCGCCGGCCGTTTCAGCCAGGCAAGTGAAGACGCTAAAGTGGTCGTGCATTACACCGAGCGGAAGTTTCTTTCAAAACCAAAAGGCGCCGCGCCCGGCCTCGTACGTCTCTCGCGCTTCCGCTCGATCACAGTCGAACCCAAAGAAGGCGTTCCGAGACTTTGATCAAATCCTGTAAATCCTGATAATCATCTAAATCCTGTCAAGCAGCCTGTGAATCACTATGCGTTCAGATGAACTTTTTAATATCGCTCAAAACTTAATCCCCGGCGGCGTCAATTCTCCGGTCCGCGCGTTTCGCGGCGTCGGCGGCACGCCACGCTTCGTGAAATCCGCACGCGGCGCCACCATCACTGACGTCGACGACAGAACATACATCGATTACGTCGGATCATGGGGACCGATGATCCTCGGCCACGCCGACGAAGAACTCGTCGCTGCATTGCAGGAGGTCGCCGCCAGAGGCACAAGCTTTGGAGCACCTACCGAACTCGAAGTTGAGCTGGCACAGGAAGTGATCGATGCCGTGCCGTCAATCGAGATGGTGCGCATGGTCAGCAGCGGCACCGAAGCCACGATGTCCGCTATTCGACTCGCGCGCGGTGTAACCGGGCGAACGAAGTTAGTAAAGTTTGAAGGTTGCTATCACGGGCACGCGGACAGTTTGCTGGTGAAGGCCGGCTCAGGCGTCGCCACACTCGGACTGCCCGACAGTCCCGGCGTTCCTGGCGCACTCGCAGCAAACACGCTCACCGTCCCATTCAACAACATTCCAGCACTGAATGAAGTCTTCGCGGAACATGAGGATATTGCGGCCGTGATAATCGAACCCGTCGTCGGCAACATGGGCTGCGTGCCGCCACGCGACGGTTATCTTGACGCAGTTCGTAAACTGACTCGGGATCACGGTGCATTGCTGATCTTCGATGAAGTGATGACGGGCTTTCGCCTCGCGCGTGGCGGTGCGCAGCAGCGTTACGGAATCAGTCCCGACATCACAACGCTCGGAAAGATCATCGGCGGCGGTCTACCCGTCGGCGCTTACGGCGGTACGCGTGAGATCATGAACAGCATCGCGCCGGCTGGTCCTGTTTACCAGGCAGGCACATTGTCCGGAAATCCGCTTTCGATGACCGCGGGTCTGGTGACGCTCAGGCGTTTGCGAGATGAGTCAGTTTACGAACGGCTGGAAAGGTCGAGTAAAAAACTCTGCGACGGGCTTGCGTCCGCAGCGCAGGACGCGGGCGTTACCACGGTGACAAATCGCGTCGGCTCGATGTGGACCGGTTTCTT
>DASUPZ010000488.1:0-4420 GCA_036280855.1 Pyrinomonadaceae bacterium
CTGACCACTCGATGCCGTGGCCCGCACGCGCCAGAAATAAACACCGGGTCGAAGATCGCTGGCGCTAAATTCCGTGGCCACGAGCTGATCTCTTTCGATAACTTTTCCGTCGGTGACGAAGAAAGGCGAAGTGGCGACTTCCACGCGGTAATGAGCAGGCGTACCTGACTGCGGGCGCTGCCATTTCAACGCTACGTTCGCAGCACCATTTGAACCGACAAAAACTTTTTCGAGATCCTGCGGCTTCGAAGGCTGCGGCACGTCCAGCAACTTCTGCGCGGGTGACAGCCGTCCCGAGTTGTTTACCGAAACGTATTCACCGCCTTTGATAGAAGTCTTGTCGCCCTCGCGGTTGGTAGTCTCAATCGCACCGCTTGCAACCCGGATTTCTTCAGTGCCTTCCGGATTAACTCCGAAACTCGCATTGGTCTTCTCGCCCATCGTGTTCTTCGTCTGGGGAGTTTCGACCACGTTTGTAGTGCCATCGATCTGTTGTTCGGTACGCACGGACAATTGACCGCTGTCGACCCGAACGTGAACGTTTGTTTTCTTACCGTCGTCGGCGCGGGCGTTATCGCGAACGATGATGATGCTGTTTGGTTTGACGAGGAGTGTTGAACCGTCCGCCAGTCCGATGCGTGCGCGCCCGTTAGCCTGGGTTTGCACCGTATCGCCGGGGTAGAGCTCAGTTTCGCTATTCGCAGCGATCATCTCACGCGTGGCGGCCCGTATGACCCTGACGTCGCCTTCAAACGAAATAAAGCGGGCGCCGGCTGGATGTTTCACTTCGGCAATGTTTTTGAGGGGGTTGCCGTACTTCCAGACGTAAAGCGCCGCGCCCGCTGCAAGTGCGAAGAGCACAAAAATGAAGATTACGAGATAGACAAAACGCTTCTCGATAATCCACCAATCAAAGGCAAAACGACTGGTTCTATTCACCGCCATGGGTCTAATCGAGTTCGGGAAGGGGGCTCAACCAGGTTGAGACGTTTCTATCAGGAGTGTGAGTCCAACGAGTGCCGGTGGTTCTAAAATCACCGGTTTCCGGGGCAGTAGCAACTACCGATAGGGAATTTAACACACGAGAACGCGCTGTTCAAGCACGTTTAAAGCTATTTTTTAGACTGGATTACAGAATTTGAGTGGATTTCGAGTCGAAATCGGGGTTATTCCTGCAGATCGGGCATAACAGGCTTATCGGGGATCTTTTCCCCCGGTTTCGGGGGGATCAATAACGACGCGACGACCGATCCAACCAGCACGACGGCCACGAAAATGAGCGAGAACTCGATAGGAATGTGGAATCCAACCGCCGTTACCAGCATCTTAATGCCGATAAAGGTGAGCACAATGGCCAGCCCGGTTCGCAGGTAGCGAAACTTTTCGACGACTCCGGCCAGCAGAAAGTACATTGAACGCAGACCGAGAATGGCGAATACGTTTGAAGTGTAGACAATAAACGTATCTTTAGTGATCGCGAAGATCGCCGGAATCGAGTCGACCGCGAACACCAGGTCGGTAACTTCAACGACGATTAGCACAAGCAGGAGGAGCGTTCCGGTTCGTTTGCCGTTGATCGTGGTAAAGAACTTCTCGCCGTCGTAATGCCGGGCGATGGGGAGAAAACGGGTTACGAAGCGGACGACCGGGTTCTGATCCGGGTGGATGTCGATCTCGTCGTGCCGGAACATCTTGATTCCGGTGTAAACCAGAAACGCGCCGAAGATGTAGATAATCCAATGGAAACGGCTGATCAGGGCGGCGCCTATGAAGATCATCGTCAGGCGCATGATCAGAGCGCCCATGACGCCCCAGAAAAGTACGCGGTGTTGAAACTGCGCCGGGACCTTGAAGTAGGAAAAGATCAGCAGAAAGACAAACAGGTTATCAACCGAAAGCGATAACTCGATGAGATAACCGGTCAGGAATTCGAAGCCGCGAGCGTTGCCCTGGTAATGAAAGACGAGGGCGCCAAAGATCAGCGCGAGCGTTACCCAGACGGCGCTCCAGATCCACGCTTCTTTGTATTTAATTGTGTGAGCTTTGCGGTTGAAGAGCCCGAGGTCGAGGCTCAGCATGGTTAAAATAAACAGACTGAATCCTAACCACAACCAGTTTGAGCCGCTTAATGTCTCCATCGAGAGGATTAAAATATCATTTGAATTCATGTTCAGCAAACGGGGATAGAATTGCGAGATGTCACGATAGAGTTGCGACTGTTCCAGCGTCTCCCTTACAATTCGCAGTTTCTGAAAGGTAACCAACAATGCTCAAACAGCTACGACGATTCGAACGAACGAGAAACATCGTCATTTTATTATTCGCCATCGTGATGGCCGTCAGCTTGATCGTCTTCTATGCGCCTGGCCGGTCGGCCACCAAGTTAGATCCAATGCGGAACACTGAAGTCGTTGCAAAAGTGGGCTCGTCACGGGTTACGGTCGCTGATGTTGCGCGGGTAAGAGAAAACTACGCGCAGATGTTTGGCGGTCGTTTCAATGTGGCCCAGCTCGGCGGTTATAAGAGTCTTCTCGACACCGTTATCCGGCGGCACGTCGTCGCCCAGGAAGCGGAACGGTTGGGCCTCGGCGCCAGCGACGCGGAACTTGCCGAAAGAATTCGTAAACAGTTTTCAACATCGGGTCAGTTTGTCGGTCTCGATCGATACAAAGAAATCGTGAAGGCGCAGTACGGCGACGTCGAAACCTTCGAAGACAACATGCGCGGTGAGATCGCGCAGGAAAAACTCCGCACATTCGTAACCTCCAGCGTTAACGTTTCCGACGCAGAAGTCGAGGCAGAATACAAACGGCGAAATTCGACTTTCGACGTCAGTTACATCGCGGTGTCGGAAGAGAAACTGGCCGAGAAGATTCAACCGAGTGATGAAGAGCTGCGCAGCTATTACGAAAGCCATAAAAACGAATACCGGTATAACGAACCGCAGAGAAAAGTCCGCTACGTCTATGTCGACACCGACAAAGTCGGTTCAAAGCTTCAGATTCCCGAGGCTGATTTGAAAGCCGAGTTTGAGACGGTCAAACCTGAATACAAGCAGGCGGGAGTGAAGGTCCAGCAGATTCTTCTGAAGGTTGCGCGCAAGGATTTGGATCCGCAAGTTGAACAAAAAGCCAAAGACTTAATCGCCAAACTGAGTGGGACAAGCGGCACCGTATCTGAAGAGGCCTTCGGTGAAGCAGCGCGCGGGCAGTCGGAAGATCCGGCGACGGCGAAGAACAACGGTTTCCTGGCCAGGCCTTTTAAGCGAGACATCAACAAGCCCCATGGTCTCTACGATCGAACGATCGATATGAAAGTGGGCGAGATTTCTGATATCCCGATTCGCTACGGTGGCCACTGGTACATCCTCCGTCGCGGCGAGGAAGTTGAAAAAACGTACGAAGAGGCGAAGCCGGAATTGCTCATTTCTTTGCGCAACCGTCGCGGTTATGGAGCGGCGTTCCAGCTCGCGCAAAAGGCACACGCGCGATTGCAGGAGACGAAGGACCCGCAAAAAGTGGCGCAGGAGTTCGCTGCGCAGGCCAACATGACTCCAGCACAAATGGTGCGCGAAACTCCTTTCGTGAAACCGCAGGATGATGTGCCTGAGATCGGAAGTAACCAGCAGTTTGAGCAGACCCTGGAGAAGTTGAACAACCCGCAGGACGTGGGAGATGTGACCGGTATCAAAGGTGGTTTTGCGATTCCGATGTTGCTCGAGAAGAAAGATCCGCGGATTCCTGACTTTGACGAGGTGAAAACCAAGATTGCCGAGGTGATCAAAGACCAGCGCGCAAAGGAACAGCTCGAACAAAGAGCGAAGGATCTGGCTGCGAGTCTGAGCAGTGCGGACGCGGTCAAGGCTGCCGGCGAGAAAGAAGGATTCGACGCCGGAACGGAAGAAAACTTCAAACTCAGCTCGTCACTCGGAAAAGCTGGTTCGAGTCCCGCGCTTGACGATCTGATCTACAGCTTAAAGCCGGGTGAGGTTAGCAAGACGCCGATCAAAGTCGGCGAGCAATGGGTGATAGTCGGCGTCAACAAGAAAACGGATGCCGACATGACAGGGTTTGCCGCACAACGCGACACGGTGAAGCGGTCGATGATTAGTGAACTTCAGGATCTGGTTTTTGAAGATTACATCGCCGGCGTGCAGCAGCGCATGAAGCAGAACGGAAACATCACGATCTACGATGGCGTGCTGGCGGAGCTGGATCGGTCTGAAACTGCGGCCGAACCAACCCTGCCCCCGGGGTTAAATTTCCCGACCAAATGAATTACGCCGAAGGCATTCGCGTGAATACGTGAAGGCGTTCGCGTGAATTACGCCGGATGCGTTCGCGTGAATTACGCCGGATGCGTTCGCGTGAATTACGCCGGATGCGTTCGCGTGAATTACGCCGGATGCGTTCGCGTGAAT
>DASUPZ010000489.1:0-17122 GCA_036280855.1 Pyrinomonadaceae bacterium
GATCGCCTCGAGCCCGTTCATGTAGGTACGGGTCTAATGCCTGACTGACAACCATCGCGTGGGGTGAATTTGACGTATCTTGATCCGTAAACACGCGTCCGGTTAAGAGGCCGATGTTCATCGTTCGGAAGTAGTCGCTGCCGATAACGGTGTAATCAGCAGTAGCTTCTTCGCCTGGTTTGTATGGCGCGCGGCCTTCTACCTGGAAACTCAATTCGATATCGAGATCGGTGAGGGGAACATTGCTGACGACCGAAGCGTCGCGCACGCCGGGAAGCGATTTCATTCGTCCGATGAGTTGTTGGAACGCTGCCGATTGCTGCTCGGGCTTTGAGTAGATTCTTCTGTCGAGCGGAATATCCAGCGCGAGCACGCCTTTCGGTTCGAAACCCGCATCGGTTCGCAGCAAACGCCAGAAGCTATTGATCAAAAGCCCCGCGCCGACGAGCAGCATCAACGACAAAGCAACTTCCGACACGATCAGCGCGCTGCGCATGCGGTTGCGTCCAGCATGCGAAAAACCACGACCCGCGTCTTTCAGCATATTGCCTGGATCGGGTTTGGATGCTTGCAGCGCCGGAACGAGACCGAATAACACACCCGTTAACATTGCGACGCCGAACGTAAAGAACAGCACATAACGATCGAGACTGACGTCGCGCAGTCGCGGCACGTCGGCTGGTCCATAGGCCACGAGCAGATCCATGCCCCAGCTCGCCAGCAACAGACCAACCGCGCCGCCCGCTAACGATAAGAGAACGCTTTCGGTCAGAAGTTGCGAAGCTATGCGCCGCCGGCTCGCGCCGAGGGCCATGCGGATGGCGACTTCTTTCTGTCGTGCAGCAGCGCGTGCGAGGAGTAGATTCGCCACGTTTGCACACGCAATCAGCAACACGAGACCGACAGCGCCGAGCATCACCAGGAGTGCAGGGCGATAGTCGCGTGTGATGTCTTCGTGCATCGACACTGCGTTGAAGATGACGTTTGTGTTTGTCTGCGGCGACTGTTGTTCGATTTGTCGTGAAAGCAGATCGAGATCGGCTTTCGCTTGCTCGACCGTTACGCCGGGTTTGAGGCGGCCGATAACCTGGAGATACCTGTTTGCGCGTTCTTCAAGATTGTTTGTGGTCATGAACTGCGCGGAAAAGAGCGGCTCCCAGAACTCCTGAGGGTCGTCGCTGATTGGGTATTCAAAACCGGCGGGCATGATGCCGATGACGGTTGTTTTTCCGCCGAGGTTTATCTCGCGACCGATGATGCCCGGATCGCCGCCATACCGCCGCTGCCACAAACCGTGACTGAGCAGGACCACCTGCGGAGCTCCAGCTTTGTCTTCTTCGCGCGTGAAGACGCGGCCGAGCACTGGCTTCACGCGAAGTAGTGGAAAGTAGTCGGCATTGACGGCAGCGCCGATCAAACGTTCCGGGTCACCGCCTTCGGTAACGATCGTGCCGGTACGCTGTACGGTCGCAACGTATTCGAGCGACGTTGCGTGCCGCTGCACATCAAGCAGGTCAGGGACGGAGAAAGTCCCGCGGCCGTCCAGAGTTTCATTGCGATCCTCAGTCGAGATCATCACGAGTTGTTCCGGCTGCAAGTAAGGAAGCGGCTGCAGCAGAACGGTGTTGACGACGGAGAAGATGGCAGTGTTGGCACCGATGCCTAAAGCCATCGCGATGATCGCGATCGCAGTCAGGCCTGGTTTCTTCAACAACATTCGCAGGGAATAGACGAGATTCTTCCAAAGGACGTCCATTGCTCACTCCTTCGCGCGCGGTCTGTGTTTTTTGAAGATTACTTACGAAATTATCCGCGGTAGGTGAGTCAAAGCCCGTGCCAGTTTAAGTGGTTCAGTGATTCGAGGGTTTTAGTTGCGCGAAGCGAAAGGATTAAGCCTGATTTGATTTCATAAATGAGACTACCGATCCCATTTTCGTTACGAAACGAACTCTGCCGTTTGTTTGGTGGAGCCGCGGATCAATTGTATAAGGCTTGAGCCTGGCGCGATGCTCAATCGGAGGATACGAATGAATCTTATTATTAAGTCAGTCTCGCTTTTGATCCTGCTGCTCTTTTTATTCGCGACGGCCGTGCGGGCACAGGCAATCTACGAGTTGCCGGAAGGCGTTGAGAGCCGGTGGGCCAGCCCCGAGAACCCGACGGGCGAGAAAGGACGCGCAGGCACGGCTGCGGGCGGGCGCAAAGGCTCGCCGACGATTGCGATCGCGGCGGGGGCGAGCGCTGTGCTGGCTGAAGCAAAGAACAGGTCGGGCATGGTGCGCCGCATTTGGATGACGATGCCGGACCGCAGTCCGCAGATGCTACGCGGATTGCGAATCGAGATGTTCTGGGACGGCGCGGCCAGTCCGGCGGTGAGTGCACCCGTCGGCGACTTCTTCGGCGTGGGCCTTGGGCAGATGGCACAGTTTGAGTCGGCGCTCTTTTCAAATCCTGAAGGGCGCAGCCTCAACTGTTTTGTGCCGATGCCCTTCCGCACGGGTATGCGCATCGTGATGCGCAACGAGAGTGGGCGCGATTTACCGGAACTCTTCTACGACGTGAACTACACACTCGGCGACCGGCATCCGGCCAACGTTCTCTACTTCCATGCGCATTGGCGTCGCGAGAATCCGACGACGCTGCAACGCGACTATGAAATTCTGCCAAAAGTCTCGGGGCGCGGCCGCTATCTTGGGACCAACATCGGCGTTATCGTCAATCAGTCAGAGTACTTCAACACCTGGTGGGGTGAGGGCGAGGTGAAGATTTATCTTGACGGAGACACTGAGCTGCCCACGTTGGCCGGCACGGGAACCGAAGACTACGTCGGCACCGCGTGGGGGCAGGGCCGCTACTCTAATCTGTATCAGGGAAGCCCCGTCGCGGACGAGGCGCGTATGCGTTGGTGCTTCTATCGTTACCACATCACTGATCCCGTCTACTTCAATCGTGATGTACGCGTCACGATCCAGCAGATCGGCTACCTCGCAGACCACAGCCGCGGCGGTTTCTATCGCACGGGTCGCCAGCTCTATCGCGCCGGCCCCGGTAAGGTTCTGATGGACTTGTCGAAGGACGGCAAGTTCGAGCGCACTGACGACTGGTCGAGCTGCGCCTACTTCTACCTGGACCGCCCGGAGAACAACCTGCCGCAACTCGACGCGGCCGAGAAGCGCATGGCGGGGTTATAAGTGTCGTCAATTACAAGACGCGGCAACATGTTTCCATCACGCGAGAGGTTACAAGTCTGATACTAAATGATATATTGCCGATTCTTGCGAGTTTGAAATAGACCTTACCGGGTGACGAACGAGTTGCAGGACGTTCGGACACTTTCGCTTTTATCATTCTCGCTGTTTCAAAGTGACTACTTTGTATGAGCCATTGACCAACGCTTCACAGCACCGCAATGCGCGACTGTAATGGCGCGGCGACAAAATAATGCGTGGTTTCGTTCCCACACCGGATAAGATCGTGGACCGAATGGTTGGCAAACTCTTTGCTGAGAAGCCGCCGACGGCCAGTACTACACTACTCGATCCCGGATGTGGCCCGGGCGCATTCATCGCTGGCGTGCTTCGTTGGTGTAGACAGAACTCCCTTGAAGCACCTCAGATTACAGGTTATGAAAACGCCCCTGATCGGTATGCGGAGGCGCAGGCGCAATACAGTCTGCTGCCATCAGTGAACCTATACCAACAGGATTTCCTGCGGAGTCGTTCTGATCCATTCGATTACGTGATTGGGAATCCGCCTTACGTTCCAATCACACAGCTGTCGGTCGCCGAGAAGACGACATTCCGCCGACGCTTTCTCGCCGCTCGAGGTCGATTTGACTTATATCTACTCTTTTTTGAACAGGCTCTGCGCCTCCTTGCTCCTGGGGGACGGCTCGTTTTTATCACTCCGGAAAAGTTCCTGTACGTAAAAACGGCTGAACCACTTCGGCGCATGCTCGGCAGTTATTACGTGAAGGAAATCGAGCTGGTATCCGAGGAAACGTTCGGAAAACTCGTAACCTATCCCACAATCACTACGATCGATAAAGTTTCCGCCGGAGGGAAGAAAACGATTGTGTTTTTGCGCTCAGGAGATTGCCGGACAATCCGCTTTCCTGAAGACGGATCTTCTTTGCAACCACAAGTCTATCGGAATGGAAACAGCGTTATTAAGACCGGGGTTACTCTTGCGGATATAAGTATCCGGGTAAGTTGCGGTGTAGCTACGGGTTTGGATTCGGTATTTGTGCAGAAGACCGCGGCCATTGATGACCGGTTGAGACCGTTTGCGTTGCCTGCCATTTCTGGACGGGACCTTCATACCAACGGAAGCGACAGCATCGAATCCAACAAATCCGTGCTCTCACCATATGATGTAAACGGGCAGCTTATACCGCTTACTCATCTAGGAGAGTTGGGGAGGTATCTCTTGCGGCCGGAACATCGCAACCTGCTTCAACGACGCACCTGTGCTCAACGCAAGCCCTGGCACGCCTTTCACGATTCGTTCCCGCTTCCAGACATGCTACGGCCAAAGCTGCTTTGCAAAGATATTACGGCGGAGCCCCACTTTTGGGTTGACCCAGAGGGCAGGTTCATTCCCTGCCACTCCGTGTATTACATCGTGCCCCGCGACCCTAATTCACTCTACGAACTGCGCGACTACTTAAATTCTCCCGATGCGCGCACATGGCTGCAAGCACATTGTCAACGAGCAGCTAACAACTTTCTTCGACTTCAAAGTGCGGTACTAAAGCGTTTGCCAATCCCACACTCGCTGATTGGAAATCGTGAAAATGGAACCCTCTTCCAACATGACTACTCCCTTCCACAAGGTAATCGCAGAGATAGAAGATCGCCGTTACCACAATCACCGGCTTGAAGTGCACTCAGACATCGTAAGCGCTGGGATCTATCAGGATCTTCTCACGAGATGCGAAGCTCTGCGGCTCGATGTAGAGAAAGGGCTGGTGGGGCAATGGTTGAACGTCCGCGCGCCTGGAGCCCGCGAGCGCAAGATTGACCTTTTCATCGGGGAAACGGCGACAGGCACTCAGCAACCCGACATCAAAAAGCTAAGGGTATGCGTTGAGAACAAATCAGTGATTACAGCACATCGCAACCGTGATGCGCGATTCGATGACCTAAACGAGGCGCTTCAGGTTGTTCACGCTGCGAAGTCCGAGGCTGTGATTGTTGCTACCATTTTAGTGGGCGTTGCAACGAGAGTTCTCAACATCCCAGATCAGGTAAAAAAGATATATAAAGGAAGGCAGGAAGAGTTCAAGCAGACCGTCCTACCGCGCCTTTCCAGTGGGGATGAATCCTTATGGGGCGATTTTGCGTGGGCGGTGAGCGCTAACAAATCCACTGATCCGGGAGAAACGGTTAGAAAGCTCAGAATGCTACCTACGCGACGCCCTGGACATACGCACGTTTGTGCCTACGATTACGTGCTCATTGTGCCGGTAAGCATTGACAACGTTAACCCTCCGCAGTTAGTGATGGACAGTCACTTGGGGATTAACGTTGATGAAGAGTATTGGAAGATGATTTCGACTATCTGCAATGCGTACACAGCCAGATGGCATTTGGAATGAATGGACTGCCGCATCTGTAACTTACGTTGATCCGCTGCTTACGAGTGCCGAGAGCCAGGCGAACATCCTGAATGCAATCCCAACAACCTGACAATCGACTCCAAACACTTGACGCAAACTTAGCGTCAGCGTTAAAGCAAGTGGTGGGGTGGGATGTGGATGCGCAACCCTGGTGATGTTGGGGAGATTTTTCGAAGCAATGTAAGCGCTATCCCCGACGAGGTACCAAGATTCTTGAGTGCTGCGGCAACGTGAGTACAACGCGCTGTTTGCTTTCGCGGTCGCTTGGCACACTATAGGCATACGGAACGAGAGAAAAGGGCCACTCCGTAGTGGCCCTAAACTATTTATAGTGTTGGTGGAGCCGAGGGGGATCGAACCCCTGACCTCATGACTGCCAGTCATGCGCTCTCCCAGCTGAGCTACGGCCCCGAAGGTGGACAGTGCAGACTAGCCTAGCGTTTCTGATTCAGTCAAGCAAAGGCATCGGTTTCCGTCCATCGCTTTTAATGCCATACAGACCCCGGAGATCAATAGTGATCTGCACCGTTAGCTGACGCAATGGCGTCTTACCATCAGCGTGGGGTCACCCGATTCCGGTGCACAAGCCCTCATCGATTGTTGGTCACACGCCGGATTTTCAATATCAATTCGGTTCTGTTAGAGTGAGGCTCCTTTACACCGGCGCTCGCGCGGTGCCAATTCAAATTCTTGAAGGAACTTCCATGACAAAATTTCTGTTGGCACTGATCGCTGCTTGTCTATTCGCCGCTCAAATCATTGCGCAAGCCCCTCAGACGGCTGCCAGCAACGACTACAACACTATTTTCAAACCGTTGAAGTGGCGATCTATCGGTCCGTTTCGAGGCGGCCGATCCGTTGCCAGCGTCGGCGTAGTTGGCGATCCGAAAACCTATTACATGGGAACGACCGGTGGCGGCCTCTGGAAGACTGAGGACATGGGTGTCAGTTGGCGAAATATCTCCGACGGGTATTTCAAGACTGGTTCCATCGGCGCAATAGCTGTAGCTGAAAGTGATCCAAACGTCGTTTACGTCGGCATGGGTGAACATGCCGTGCGAGGCGTGATGACTCACCACGGCGACGGGGTTTACAAATCGACTGACGCCGGCAAAACGTGGAAGAAGATCGGACTGGAAACCAGCCAGCACATTTCACGTATCGTGGTCGATCCCAAAAACGCCAACATCGTGTACGTCGCTGCGCAGGGGGCGCTCTACAGCAGGTCGAAAGAGCGAGGCGTCTACAAATCCACTGACGGCGGAACGACGTGGAAAAGCGTCTTGTTTGTTGACGACAAGACAGGCGCCGCCGAATTGTCGATGGACGCTACCAATCCACGCATTCTTTACGTCGCAATGTGGGAACACGGCCGTCTTCCGTGGAAAGTGATTAGCGGCGGTCCGGGCAGCGGACTTTACAAGTCAACTGACTTCGGCGAAACCTGGGAACGACTCAAGGACGGATTGCCGGAAGAGCTTGGCAAGATGGCCATCGCCGTGAGTCGCTCGAATCCGGAAAAGGTATATGCACTGATCGAGAGCGACTCCGATAAAGAAGCAGGTGGCCTGTTCGTGTCGAACAATGGCGGCAAAAAATGGAGTCGCATCACGAACGACCATCGTCTGGTCCAACGCGCCTGGTATTACATCGAACTGTTCATCGATCCGAAAGATGAAAACACCATCTATGTTCTGAGTGCACCGGCGCTACGCTCGAACGACGCCGGAAAAACGTGGGAAACTCTCTCCGGCACCCATGGAGACTTTCACGATCTCTGGATCAATCCCAACGATCCCAGCAACTTCATCATCTCCAATGACGGCGGCGGCGCGATTACCTTCAACGGAGGCAAAACCTGGAGCACGCAGGGCAACATGCCGACGGCGCAGTTTTACCGCATCAACGTCGACAATCAATTTCCTTACCGGATTTATGGTGGACAACAGGACAACACTTCCGTCGCGATTGCGAGCCGCGAGCTGGGCAGCGGCGGTATCACCCCGGCGAGCTGGAGCGCGTCTGCAGGCGGTGAAAGTGCTTTTCTCGCGTTTAATCCTGACGATCCCAAGTACGTTCTGGGTGGCAGTTATCAAGGGACAATCGAGGTGCTTGATGTAAACAGTAAGGCCGGCACGAGCATCATGGCCTCGCCAATCCAGTACCTGGCCATGGACGCCAAAGACATGAAGTATCGTTATAACTGGAACGCCCCGATCATCTGGAGCAAACACGAACCAAACACCTACTATCACGCAGCTCAGTATGTGCTGAAGACAAGCGATATGGGGAAAACGTGGAAAGAAATCTCACCGGACCTGACGCGTAACGAGAAGGAAAAACAGGGCAAAGGTGGTGGTCCATACACGAACGAGGCGGTCGGCGCGGAAAATTACGGCACGTTGAGCTACCTCGTCGAGTCGCCACATGAGAGAGGCGTGATTTGGACCGGGAGTGACGACGGTGTTGTGTCACTGACGCGCGACAGCGGTGCCAATTGGAAGAATGTTACGCCACGAGGTCTGCCGGAATGTTTGATAAATGCGATCGAAGTGTCGCCGCATGACAAAGCCACCGCTTACATCGCCACGACGCGTTACAAGTTTAACGATCACGCTCCCGGCCTTTACAAAACTACTGACTACGGAAACACCTGGACCAGGATCGACAACGGGATTGCTTCAAACGCGTTCACGCGCGTCATACGCGAAGACGACGTGCGACGCGATCTCTTGTTCGCGGGCACCGAACTCGGTCTTTACATATCCTGGAACGGCGGCAAAGACTGGGCGCCATTTCAGCTCAACCTTCCTATCACTCCATTGACCGATCTGCGCGTACACAAGGGCAATCTCATTGCTGCCACTTCGGGTAGATCCTTCTGGATTCTCGATGATTTGAATGTGCTGCGACAGTACAAACACGATGTGACGTCATTCGCTATCTATCGTCCGAATGCCGCGCCTATCGTAAACGGCTCGAGTGAGTTGGACCGCGCCGAAGACGAGTTTACGGGTGCCAATACATATCGAGGCGTGAATCCCTCGACGGGAGTAGTTCTCTATTACCAACTGCCTGAGCTGAAAAAGACTGACGAGATCACGATGGAGATCAAAGACGCTGAGGGCAACGTTGTTCGCAGTTTTAGTTCAAAGGCGGATGAGAGGTTCGTGAGATACGAGGCTGGACCACGACCGGATCCGGTGTTGCCGAAGGCGAAGGGACTGAACAGGGTTGTTTGGGACATGCGCTATCCAACGATGGTTGGTGTACCAGGCGTTCGGATTGAAGGTAGTTTTGCCGGACACAAGGCTGCGCCTGGAAAATATGTGATCACGTTAAAAATGGGCGGACAGACCGTTGCAACTCAAGCAGAGGTCCTCGCGAACCCACTTTACCCGAGCACAGCGCCCGTGTACGCGGAATATCACCAAACGATGTTTGCAATGGAGCAGGAGTTGAGTGCGATGCACCGGATGATCAACAGCCTCTATGAAAAACAGAAGCAACTCGAGTCACTGCTCAACTCGTGGCCTGCGGGTGAAAAGTTCGCCGCCCTCAAGAAAACCGGCGACGAGTTGCTAAGAAAGATGAAGGCGTGGGACGAAGATATGGTCCAGCGCAAGTCGAAAGCGTATGACGACGTCGAGAACTTCCCGAACAAATTAACCGCGAACTATCTGTTTCTGATCAACCAAACGGAAAGCGATATTCCGCGCGTGAATCAACCGTCGCTGGATCGAATGAAGCAACTCAATGCCGAGTGGGCGGTGCTGAAATCGAGAGGCAATCAGCTTCTGAACACAGATATCCCGGCGTTCAATAAGGCGCTCTGGTATGCGGGCATTGGGGCCATCTGGAAAGATAGCTAACATCGGTTTCCGAATCCCGTTTATGTGTTTTCAAAAGTCTGTCTTTGCCGAACCCAATAACGGCGACTCAGCGCAGCGAACGCCCCGCTGATGTCTTCGTTGTAGCTGAGAATGAGATGAATGTATGCGGAACCGGATAAAAACCCGACCGTGTGTACCTTCCGGCTGGCTGCAACCTCTTTAATTGTTAATGATTAGCAAACGGTAGGCTGAGGACTGCCAGTCATGCGCTCTCCCAGCTGAGCTACGGCCCTATCTCGTGTGGACGATGGCTGTAAACGACTAGCCTAGCGTTTCTAATTCAGTCAAGCAACGGCGCTGCGCTTGGACGATGTCAGTCGAACCTCGGTGTTTTGTTAGTCTAATCTCACGCTCTCGAGTGTCGTCAACCGACGGCCGCGGCTTTCCGTAGGATCGCCGGCGAGCGGATCGGCCTCATGCAGTTTCGGATCGAATTCTACCCTGCTTCGCTCGGTGATTGTGGCGAGTGACACCTGTTGCTCGCTAAAGACTTCTGCGCGAAATTTCCCTTCCCATCCGTACTTCTTGATCGCCGAGGTCTGGTCGAGGATGAAACCGTACGCTCGCAGTCTGCGATTTCCTCCGACGTCTTCAGCGACGATGACGATCTTCCAAAAGGCGCTGGGCACTTGCACCTCGATCCCGGATCCGAAATCGCGGCTCTCGTCATCTTCAGAGAGAATAGGACCGGAGAAGAGGATCAGCTTCCTGCCGACGAAACGTGCCTGCGATGCGATGTGGTTCTCCAGCCCACCCCAGATGCCTTTGTACTGGTACATGTGGCGATTGAAGTGCTCGTGCTGCGGAGTGCAGTTCGTCCAGTGGAAAGTGTCAGAGTTGGCGAACTCCTCTTCTATCTCTGTCTCGCCCCAGGCGCCGTCGTCGCGTCGAAAGAGGTGACCGCGATCGAATTTCCCTGCTGGCTCATAAAACTCGACGTCTTCGATCTGGGCTTCAATGGGTATGCGTGGATCCGGCTTCCAGGTATCGGTTCCCAACTGCTCGCGTGTGAACCTTCGTTTGGTTTCGGTGTAGTCGACGTTGGCGGCTGTCCACATCGCGAGTCGCCGGTCGCGGTGCATGACTAGAGAGTAGTGGTGATACTTAAGGACCAGCCGGCCGCCCGGGCCTTCGTAAAGCTCATCGCGGGGGGCTAATGGTCGTGGCACGTCATAGCCGGTGAGAAACGTCGAAATATATCCTTGACGAGCGTTGTAGTTCGGATCGAACTTCAGCTTTTTTTCCGCTCCCGGGGCCGGCTCTCCGGTAATCTCCCGCGGCGCTGGGCCAACGTCAACGATCGGCTTGCTTATTGGGCCACCACCTGCCGTACCAAGGTAGAAGTTCGCAGTCCCGTTCACAGTTATGTTCATTAGCCCATCCTCCCTTGCTTTATTCTCAATGGTGATCGCCTCATTTGTGCGTGGTGTTGACTCAGCGGACGCCACTGCCTTTGGCTCGACGAGAAGTTCCGCCAGGAGCGCGTGGTGCGCCGGGTTCGGCAGTCGAGTGTTTTTCAGCAGCGCGTAGAGCTTACTGAGACGCGCGCCTTCATTCCCTGCCCACTTAATGTCAGTTTCGGGCATTCCCTTCCGCCACACCTCGCCCCTGAGTGTCATTATGTTGTCATTCTCGATATGCGGGACGCCGCCGTGATGCACCGCCACCAGCTCCCAATCTTTGTTGAACGCGGGTGAGCCGGAGGAGCCTTCAAGCGTGTCAGCCGTGTACATCATGAACAGGTCGTCTTCATCCGGCTCGACAGAGAGCCTGTTGTTTTGCAGGGCCCAATGCTTGTGACGGCCATCCGGGTGCTGAATGATGTTGACAGAGTGTCCGACGAGGATCTTCCCGAGCGTTGGGATCAACGTCACGCTTCCGAAGTCGGCGAGTTCTCCCGTGCCGACTGCGGCCCGCTTCGACAGTCCGACTATAGCGATGTCATGGTCCTTGTCGCTGAAGAAAAATACGCGAGGATCGATCTCGAAAACCACGCCCGGTTGGATGATGCCCCGCTCGTCCTTCTCAAATGAAAAATGAGCGCCGCTTGCGCGTGTGTGATCGGGAGTGGCGAACACATGCCAGTTGGTCACGAGGAGCCCCGGTGATACGACGAAGCCGGTGGCGAATCCTTCGCCGATCCTTTGCGAGTCGATCAGATCGACGATTCGCGCGACCGGCCGCCCGGCTTTGCGCGACTCCTGGCTTGGGGGATCATCGACCCAGTCGAACGTATCTCCGATTCGTACCTCGAAGGCACGCATACCTTTCATGGCTTCGTGTCTTCGCCAACGTTCGAGTTGCGGAGGGCTCGCAGCCATCGCCGGGCCTCCTTCGGCAAGTAACCGAGAGGCCTCCGCAATTTTAGGCTGCTTCCGCTCCAACCTCTTTGCGGCTTCTCTCATTACTTCTATTTTCCGGTCGGCTATGCCTTCGCGATACATGGATTCTTATCCTCCGTGCGGCACTGCGGGTCTTCAACCTCGGTGACTGGACTGCGTTAATGAGCGCGCCGACGACGCGCACTAACCCCGGCGGGTCGCGCTGATGGCCCTCAATTAACCTGCGGCGGCTCATCTGTAAATGAGTAAAAGTGTCCAAACGTTTCAAGCACGGCGAAAAAAGAGCAGGAGGTCCTTCGTCGTACTTGGCAGCGAGAAGCCCAGCGAACCGTTTCTGGATAACGCCATCCTCGTGGCAAACCGCCGCGCCAAAGGTGAGTGGACAGCGTGGAAAATTTGTCGCCCTATAGTTCTTCCCTGTCTTTGGTGGTTTTCCACTCCGGTTCTCGCGTTATTCAGTAGAGAACGATCAAACCAGATGAAAGGAACTTCATCCCCTAACCTCAAGGAGAACCACTATGACTGCATCTACACGCATCTATGCCGGCGGCGCATTCGCCTTCGGCGGTCAGCCTGCCGTCAACGATCTGCTGGCAGCGGGCTACAGCACCGTTATCGTTTGGTCTGTGCACGTCACAACCGACGGAACGTTAATCCTCAACGACACTCAAATCGTTTCCGGCGGCGTTTACAAAGAGGCCGAGCCGATGAATCTGCCTGCTAACCTGGCCCAATTACGCAAAGCCGGTGTCGAGATCATCTTTTCAGTGGGCGCAGGCGGCACGTCTGACTTCACGAACATCGCTACCTTGCTGGGTGGCAAACCGGGCGGACCCGGCAACGTGATCTACGACAACTTCAAGGCGCTGAAACAGGCAATGGTTGCTGCCGGCGGCGACATCGACGCGATCGATTTTGACAACGAAGACAATCTGGAAACGAGTGTGATGGTGAACTTCGGCATTACGCTCGCGAATATTGGATACGCACACGTCACGTTCTGCCCGTATAGCGGTAATTCTATCTGGTACGACACGATGAAGGCCCTCGTCGCCGCGCAAGGCAACACTTTTGTTAATGCCATCCACTTGCAGTGCTATTCCGGTGGAAGCTGGAACGTCAACACAGTGAGCGATTGGACCAAGGGGTTTAACAACGCGGGCGGCAAGGCGTTGATGATACCCGGACTGGCGACTAACCAGTCGTCACCTGGACCATGGTGGTATAACAATGAGCCCGGTGGAAGTGTCCAGACAGTGCCCAACGTTGCTATGTACGGCGAGGCCAACTGGGACAACTATCTTTACACCCAAAACTTCCCCAACGTGAACGCAGCGATGCAAGCCGCAAGCACGGCCGCGAGTTTCTTCTTCTACTGCCGTGGTCCAATGGTTCTCAGTAACGGGCGATCTTTCCAAACCGGTGACGCTGTGTTCTTCACAGGTACGCCGTGGTGGGGATCGGCGCCACAGTGTGACTCATACTATCTGGGTCCACCATGCACAAACACTTACAACCCACTACCCGGAGCGTGCCCTTCGGATTTGCAGACTCAATATAAGGCGTGGGGTAGTTCGGTCGATGGTGGCTTTATCTGGCTCTACGACTCGGTGGTTAGTTGCCTGCTTGCGGGCTGCTGCGGCGGGACGATGGAGCAACCCGCAACGACCGCTCTCGCATATCGCGAAGCGATTACGAACGGTCTGAGTTAACCCGTTTGCATGGGCGGCCCTCCGGGGCCGCCTTACCGCGCTGAATACCCACATTTTTCTTGACTTGCGCAGGCAGTTGGCGGCCGGCGGAAGAACGATGGATCTCACAAAGAATTTTCTACAACCGGGAGACGTCGTCGCGCCGGTTACAGCCACCAATTTAGAGGGACGTCCCTATCAGCTGGACTATCAGAAGGATGGGCGACAGCGTCTGCTACTGTTCTTTTCGCCCGATTGTCCATACTGCCGGCAACAGTCGCCGCTTTGGCAGGACATGCTCGATAAGGTTGACAGTAATCGTTTCCTCGTTGTCGGAGTTGTGAGCGATCGAGAGGACAGGCAATTAGTCTCAGCACATGCGGACGAGGCCGGTTACTTCAAAACGCGAACGCCTTTGCCGCTCGTGTTCTTTGATAGCGAATCGCTCGGGAGCTACAAGCTGACAGCGACTCCCACAACATTGCTCATCAACGATGCCGGAAAGGTAGAACACGCCTGGATTGGCAAGTGGGATACCAACAGCGCCAGGGAAGTAGCTGCGGCATTACAGTAGGACCCTCCTCTTCTGTCATTTGTTTCCACAGATTACGCAGATCCGGTTGACGGGATCGTTCCGTGAGTGGTCAACTGTGTGCTGATAATTTCCTCCTTGCCCAGTACAACTACATCCTCTTGGAGATTGTTCAGAGTTCAAGCTTTAGCTTGCTCCGACGGACAGCCTAAAGGCTGAACTCTGAACTGAAGTAACTAATCATGAAGTTAGTCGCATTTCTCTTGCGAGCGTCGCGCGGTACCGTCTAAAGCAATGGTCGAGGAAAACAAATTACACGCGACGCCACCGGTGTTCGTTCTGTCATGCGAACGCTCGGGCTCGACTCTGCTGCGTTATATCATCGACACGCACCCGCAGGTTTGCAGCCCGGCCCACCTTCATCTCGGCCAGCTTTGTCGCAGCCTCTACATCTCCATCTTTTATTCGATCGGGCAGACGATGGAAGTGACCGATGAGGCGATGCGGGAACGGCTGGTCGCCGGCGAAACGCGTCGTGTCATCGATGAGTTAATGGCCCGGTACGTAAGCGCCAAAGGCAAGCAGATGTGGTGTGAGAAGACGACGGAAAACCTGCAATACCTGAAGTTACTGCACGACGTTTTCCCCGACGCAAGGTACGTCTGCCTTTATCGCAATTGCATGGACGTCGTGCATTCGAGTATCGAGTGCAGCCGTTTGGGGTTCATACCAGAGCTCGCTCCGTACGTGCAGAAACGACCCGACAACATCGTCGCCGCGATGGTGGAAAGCTGGGTTGAGAAAACGACGACATTGCTCGAATTCGAGCTGGCCCACACTTCACAGTGCTTTCGCATCAAGTATGAAAACCTGGTCGCCGAGCCCTCGCAAACGCTGGCGCCGATGTTCGCCTCGTTCGGATTGGACTGGGATGAAAGCCTTCTGAATGCAGTGTTTTCGACTCAGCACGACCAGGGATCGGGGGATCAAAAAATCCTTTTCACGAAACGAGTCAACACTGACTCGATCGGACGTGGCTCGACGATTTCCCGCTCAAATATTCCAGCTGACCTGCTCAAAAAGATGAATCATTTGCTGGCGCGCCTCGAGTACCCGCCGGCGGGAGACGATTGGGATAACGCGCCATCTCCGTACCTGCCGGCGAACGTCACGGGGGAACAAGTTCAAAGGGTTTCGAGCGTTGAAGAGATGTTTCGCGAGTACGTTCCGAAGATGCTGCAGAACGGGAACGCGGCGATACAGGGAGTTAACGGCAGGTGCAAATTCGATGTTGGCGATGGGGGCGGAACGTGGATGCTGACGTTGCGAGAATCGCAGGGCGTGGCAGAAGCCGTCGACGGCGATGCAGATTGCACGGTGCGGATATCAGCAGCCGACCTGCTCGATCTCGTCAACGGCAAACTCAACACCATCGCCGCTTTCGATCGAGGAAAGATTCACGTGATGGGCGATTACGAACTGGCGAACAAGGTCGGCCGGCTGCTCTTCGGCGGCTAGGCGTTCAAAACAGCGTCTGAATTGTTAACGCGGTTAGGAGGACATCGCAGGACAAACGCAACACACGATCAAAAACTTCATCGCTATACTGAAAATTTCACCCCGACTGACCCGGTAGACACATGACAACAGCGCATTATGCATCCCTCTATTCGCCCGGTTGAAACTGAGACCAAACTATCTACCCTGATCGATCTCCTCCGCTTCCGAAGCCTCCATGAGCCCACGCTCACGGCTTATCGTTTTCTTGCGGACGAAGAAAGCGAGGCCTCATCCATCACCTGCGGCGAACTCGACCTGCGCGCGCGCGCGGTCGCGGCTTTGCTACAGCGCAAAGGTTTGCAGCAGGAGCGCGCGTTGTTGCTCTATCCGCCGGGCCTCGACTTTATCGTCGCCTTCTTTGGCTGTCTCTATGCGGGAACGATCGCCGTGCCTGCAAGTTTGCCGCAGGCGAAGCGCGGCATGGCGCGATTGCAGGCGATTGCCGCCGATGCGCAAGCCGCGTGCGTCTTAACAACGGAACATCACTTATCACGAATTGAGCGCGAGCCGTGGGCACGTCCGGTTGAGTGGCTGGCCAGCGATGTTATTGCAGACGACGTTGCTGCTGACTGGCATGAACCGGCAACGAACGGCGCTGCGCTGGCTTATCTCCAGTACACGTCCGGTTCGACCTCCACGCCTAAAGGCGTGATGGTGACGCATGCCAACGTCCTCGAAAACTCCGCTTACATTCAACACGGATTCGAACATGGTCCACAAAGCGTATCGCTTTCGTGGCTGCCGCATTTTCATGACATGGGTTTGGTTGATGGAATTATTCAACCACTTTACAGCGGTTTCACGGGGCTGCTCATGTCGCCCGCGGCACTCCTACAAAACCCGGCTCGCTGGCTGCAAGCGATCTCGCGGTATCGCGTGACGCACAGTGGTGGTCCAAACTTCGCTTACGACCTGTGCGTGCGCCGCGTAGACGAAGCACAACGCGCGGCGCTCGACCTTAGCACCTGGAGGGTCGCTTACAACGGCGCGGAACCGGTGCGCTACGACACACTCGAAAGATTCGTTGCTGCGTTTTCCTCATGCGGTTTTCGGAGGGAGGCGTTCTACCCCGCCTACGGACTGGCCGAGGCGACATTGAAAGTGACTGGCGCGTCTGGAAACGCCGGCCCCGTTTACTGCTCAGTCGACGCGCGCGCGTTGGAACAGAACCGAATCGTGTTAGCGGAAGCAGGCGCGCCTGAATCGCGAACGCTGGTTGGCTGCGGTCGTGCGGCGTTTGAGACTGATTTCGCGCTCGTCGATCCTGAATTGCTGAAGGTGTGCGAACCGGATGAGGTCGGCGAGGTTTGGGTTTCCGGACCAGGCGTCGCGGCGGGATATTGGAATCGTCCGGAAGAAACAGAAACTACGTTTAACGCGCGACTCCAAAACCGCGGGAGATTCCTGCGCACGGGTGATCTCGGGTTCGTTCGCGACGGCGAGATCTTCATCACGGGGCGGTTGAAAGACCTCATCATCATCCG